>CANKQN010000001.1 GCA_947485035.1 Rickettsiales bacterium
ACATTCAAATATGAAACCACAAGTACAACACGCATAATGTCCACACCTGAGGTATACCAATCGTTTAGAAGGGCAGTTGTTTTAAGCGAAAAGAATAATCCTGAAATACTTTTTGGTCAGGATAGTCGCGTTGATGTTGTGATAAAAAACATCGCACACAACCCAAAGGAAAGCATTGCAAACATTCGCTTCGCAAAAAAAGTGAATTCAACATTTGGCGAGGCAAAATCCATCGCACATTTCCAAGTAAAAATTCACTACGTCCTTGATACCAATGAACTTACAGCGGGTGAAGTACAAATTAACCCGCTCGGTTTTAAGGTTGACTCCTACACATTGACGGAGGAAAAAACCTTTGAAATTGACGAAGAAGTTGTAGAATAATCATGAAAAGAATAGTTAAAACATTGTTTCAAACCTTTATAATAACAATGTTTTCTTACGCATCGTTTGCAAATGTGAACACGCCTGTTAATATTGACAGTAGAATTCGGACGATGGTTTACAACCCAAATGAAATTTATACTCTAAATTTAAAAATGGGCTTTCAGTCAATCGTGGAATTTTCTCTTGATGAAGTTGTGGAGCTTATTTCAGTTGGAGATCCATACCCATGGAAGCTTACGCCAATTGACCGCAGGCTTTTCATTAAACCGCTGCAAATTGGAACAAAAACAAACCTCACAATCATCACAAACAAACGCACATACTACTTCGACCTTCAATCCGATGTTACATTTTCAGATCAAGACTTCGATGTAATTCATGTAGTGCGGTTTTTCTACCCTCAAACACCAATTGATGAATCGAAATATAGCATGGACGAATATATTGCATCTAAGGATAACAGAATTTCCAAGACAATGCAGGAATCCTCAAACCTTGCATCGCAAAGCATTGGAAACACAGATTTACCAAACACCGTGGAGGAAAAATCCAAAGAACGAGTAGCAATTAACTTGAATTACAGCTTCGTTGGTGAGTATAATTCATCAACGCCAATTGAAATTTTCGATGACAGAAAGGACACATTCTTCCGCTTCCGCTCAAATGATTCTTCAATTAAAATATACTCAATTTCTGCAAAAGGTAAACGAACACTAATGTCCACCAAGCAGGTTGGAGACTTCATCGTCGTTTCCGGCGTGCATGCAAAATTCCACACAAAGCATGGAGTCTACGAGAATTATGTATATAACGACTTGAAAGTTAATAAAAAATAATAATGAAAATTTGTATTGTTAAAACATCATCAATAGGAGACATATCCCACAGTGCCTTCCTGCCGGAAATAATCCGCATGCACATGCCACACGCCGTTATTCACTGGTATTGTGATAAAACATTTCAAGATATTCTTCAAGAAAACACATTCATAACAAAAGTTCACACCGTGATTTCAAAGGGTGCAAGTAATAAAAAGTGGCAATTCTTCAAGCAATTAATGCAAATTCGCAGAAATGCTAAGGACGAGAGGTATGATATAGTAATTGATCTTCAAGGTTCGTTTAAGTCGTCACTTATTGCAAAGGCACTTTGTGTGAATAATCATTTGTGGGGGTTTAAGCACACTCGTGATTCATTCGCAAATAAGCTTTACAACTACCACTCCCACATTCCACTTCACACAAACATTTATCGTAGAAATCTTCAATTGGTCAACGATGCACTTGAAATGCAAGGAAGATTGTGCGAAGTTACAATTCCATATTTGTACACAAGAACATCTGGAGATATTGAAAACCTTTCACAAATTAAGGAAAAAACGAAATCAAAACCTCACATTCTAATATTTCCGTCTTCAAGCACGGAAAAAAAGAATTACTCCGAAGTAAACTGGCAAAGCTTAATTTCAGACCTCAACAATTACAATGTAACACTGCTTTACGGCAATGCTCAAGAAAAGGATTTATGCAACGAAATTGCGAAAAACAGGGGCAGGGTGCATATTGTTGGAAATTTAACACTGGAAAACATTAAAGGACTTTTAACACGCATGGACTGCGTCATTGGTGCTGATACCGGAATTTTACACATGGCTTCTGCACTTGGCGTGCCAAATATCACGCTTTATGGTCCCACTCCATCGTATCGCACTTGGATTAACGCCCCGTATTCAATACCACTTCAAGGCAATGGTAATGTCAACAGCATTCCTGCTCGTGAAATTTTACAATCTTTGATATTTTTGAATATTTAACATGAAAAATAAAGTTCTTCTAGTTGGCGACGCTATGCTTGATATCAACACGCATGGGGTTTGCAATCGAATTTCGCCGGAAGCTCCCGTTCAAGTTGTGAGGAAAACCCACGAAATTGTTGCACTTGGTGGAGCTGGAAATAATCTTGTGAATTTGGGACATCTTGGTGTTGAGACGGATTTCATAACAGTTCTTGGTTGCGATGAAAGTGCAACAATTATCGCGCAAAAAATTTCAGCAATTCCACATTGCACATCAATTTTATTTTCAGAATTGGGAAGAAAAACAACGGTAAAAAACCGCATTCTTTCCAACAGACATCAGGTTTTAAGAATTGACACGGAAGATTCCCACAGTATTGAGGTTGAGACTCACAAGGCAATTATTGAAAAAATTCGCGAGAACATCACACAATATTGCGTAATTTTAATTTCAGATTACAACAAAGGCGTTTGCACACCGGAACTTATTCGTGAAATAATTACAATTGCAAACGAAAACGGCATTAAGGTTATTTGCGACCCAAAAAAAACAGATATTTCCATTTTCAAGGGCTGTTATTGCATAACTCCAAACAAGGCGGAACTTGAAAGCTTGTTGCAACGAAAAGTTTCATCACAACAAGAAATTAAAGAAGCGTTTGTGATTATGCAAAATTTCATCGAAGTTCCACTTGTAACGCTTTCGGAAAAAGGTATTGCATATTTTGAAAACGGTGAAGTGATAATATCACACGCAATTGCAAAAGATGTTATTGATGTAACAGGAGCAGGTGACACCGTAATTTCAACGCTTGCTTACTGTCTTCAAAACGAAATTGAGTTTTCAAAATCTGTTGAACTTGCAAACAAGGCGGCATCAATTGTTGTTTCAAAAGCGGGAACAAGCTTTGTTACAAGGCAGGAATTGCATCAAGAAAAAACCAAAGTTGTACAAAATTTTGAGGATATAAAAAATGAAATTGACGGAAAAAAAATTGTTTTCACAAACGGCTGTTTTGATATTCTGCACAAGGGTCATGTGAAATATTTGGCAAGGGCACGGGAACTTGGCGACTGTTTAATCGTTGGTGTAAATTCTGATGATTCCGTTCGCAAATTAAAGGGAAATTCCCGCCCCGTGAATGATTTAGATTCCCGCATGGAAATTTTGGCGGGCTTGGAATCTGTCAGTTTTGTAATTCCATTTGAAGATGAAACGCCGTATGAGCTGATTAAGAAAATTCAGCCTTCAGTTCTTGTTAAGGGAGGAGATTACAAAGCAGAAAAAATTGTTGGCTTTGATATCGCAAAAGAAACAGTCGTAATTGACTTCGTTGACGGTTTTTCCACAACGAAAATTATTGAAAAAATGCAAAAATAAAAATTTTATAAATTTCGCACTTGACATAGCAAGATTTTTATAATATGATAATTGATAACCTATTATCATAAATATGAACAATCTTGTTTTTGATCTTGAAGAGCATAAACACGGAAATCATTCTCATATTAAATTAGTAATTGGAAAGCCTTACACAGAAAAAGGTGGATTAAAAATTAGCGATGAAGGTTGTCCTTGCTGTGCGGCAGGAATTGACCTTGATGAAATTGCAACGGCGATTAGTGAAATTGGTAAGGAAGGTACGGGCGATGGCGGGGCAGCAGGTGAAGAGCACGGGTATAATCTTGCGGGCGGGTTAGCAGATTTTTCAAGTGCGTCTCATTGGGGAATTTTTTTGGGCATTTCCGGACCTTTGGCAGTTGTTGGTTTAACTGCTGCATTGCGAAATATTAAGGGTACGATTAATACAAGGAAAAAATTAAATCATGTAATTGATGGTGTTGAAAAAGATATTGCAAAATATCAAAAGGAAGGTAATACATCTGTTGTTGAAAGGCTTGAAGCTTTTAAAAATTGCCTGAAATATTCAAAGTTTGATACAGAATTTAACCTTGTTGTTCCGGGAGTGATAAACGGTGCGGCGTCGGGAATTGTATTAAGTTCTGCAATATGGCATTCGCCTTGGGCTTTGCCTGTAATAGCAGCCTACGCTGCTTGTCAAACCGGAAGGAATGTCTACGATCTTGTTCGCACATGGAATAGAATTCTTCCTGAAAACCTTGCAATAAAGCCACTTGAGAAATCTGGTATTGTAAAAGTTAATAAAATTACAAAAACAAAAAGAAAGTTTTATAGTGCGAATGCTCTTGGTTTTTTAATTTTTACAGTTGGTGCAGTTTTGCTATTTTTATCAATAATTGGCATATTCCCGCCATTAGGCGGCGTATTTATTGCGGGAATTGTTCTTTTGGCAGTTGGTGCGTTAGCAACTGGAATTATGAACAATATATGGACTAATAAATTCAAGCCACGCAACGGAAATTTGGGTATTGACAGGAAAGAGTTAAACGCTTTTCGTGCATTGGAACAAATTGGAAGAAGAAGAGAAATTAAAAAAGTGTTAACGAAATATCGCAAGCAACATATACCATACTCTGCAACTGATAGTATTAAGAAGTTTGGATGCAAAATTCTGACATCGTTGCCATTCTGTGAACAGAAAGGCGCGAACTATATACATAAAATGAATATGAAGAAATGCGAAGAAAGGAATGCAAGAATTGCTAGCGCAACTCTCAATCGACAAAGAATGTGTTTACTAGAACAAATGGTACAAGTTATTGTACCAGAATTTAAATTTTCACAAGACGATAATAATCCACAAAAAGTTTTTCGAGCATTAAAGGAGCTTGAACTTGAAGGAGAGATTTTGGAAAAATTTGTTAAAAATTTCATCATAAAATCACAAGGTGACCACGATACTTCTATTAAGAATTTGGACGAATACAAAAATAAATTGCTTGCAAGTGGACTTTTTAAAGAGGTTGCGGAAAAAGAACATAAACACGACCATGCCCATAAGCATAAACACCATCACGATCATAGAAAAGTCAAAATTGAATTTGATCTTGAAGCATTTGCAAAAGACCACAAAGCCTTTGAAGTATTTATGAACTCCATTGAGCAACATCTTATGTTTGAATATACTGAAAGGTTACGCTATGAACAGTATGGTTTAAATGATTGCTTCTGGGAATTGGACAAGTCCAAAACTCAATGGAAAAGAGAGGTTGAGCCTCAATTGAATATAGAAAAGATAAAATCTAATGTTCAATCGAACTTAGGACTAAAATACACTGATGTTGACACGCACAATAATAGTCATCAACGCAATATCACAGCTCGTCATGGCAATCATAGCTGTGTTACATGCGCTCATTAATTTTTTAACTAAAATATTTTTCAATTTTCCAAATTTCACACTTGACAATTCACAAAACACACCTTTGAAAAAAAGAATTTGTTTAGATTAAGAAAATGCCGAAAAACACCGAAATTTCCACGATTTTAATAATAGGAGCAGGACCAATTGTTGTTGGGCAAGCTTGTGAATTTGATTACTCCGGAACGCAAGGTGCAAAAGCCTTGAAGGAGGAAGGGTATCGTGTTATTTTGGTGAACTCAAACCCTGCAACAATTATGACAGACCCAAGCATTGCCGATGCAACATATTTGGAGCCAATCACTCCTGAATTCATTACGCAAATTATCGAAAAAGAACGCCCAGATGCCATATTACCAACTCTTGGCGGGCAAACGGCGTTGAATGTTACCTTGGAACTTGATGCTCTTGGAGTTTTGAAAAAATATGGCGTGAAATTGCTTGGTGCAAATGTGGAGGCTATCAATGTTGCTGAAGACCGCGGACTTTTCAAAAAAGCAATGGCAGAAATTGGAATTGAATGCCCGAAGAATGTTATTGTGAATAGTTTGGAGGAGGGAATGGAAGTGCTAAATACTATTCCACTCCCAGCTATCATTCGCCCATCGCTCACCCTTGGTGGAACGGGCGGCGGTGTTGCAAACACTTTGGAAGAATTTATAACCCTTGTGAAATCAGGGCTGGACGCTTCCCCAATTAACCAAATTCAAATTGATGAATCACTTATTGGCTGGAAAGAATACGAAATGGAGGTAATCCGCGACCGTGCCGATAACGCAATAATAGTCTGTTCCATTGAAAACATTGACCCAATGGGAATTCACACGGGAGATTCAATAACTCTTGCACCAATAATGACATTAACGGACAAGGAATATCAAATTATGCGAAACGCTTCAATTGCGATTTTGCGAAAAGTTGGTGTTGAAACGGGTGGAAGCAATGTTCAATTTGCGGTGAATCCAGCTGATGGCAGAATGGTTGTGATTGAAATGAACCCAAGGGTAAGTCGCTCTTCGGCATTGGCGAGCAAAGCAACTGGTTTTCCAATTGCAAAAGTTGCGGCAAAATTGGCGGTTGGTTATACTTTGGACGAACTTCGCAATGACATCGCCTGCTTTATCCCAAAAGAATTTGAATATGTTGCCTTTAAACAAGTGATGGAAGCGATTTCAAAAACAAAGCAAAATGGGGAAAATGTGGAGGAGTATGCGAAATATTTGGAAAAAAATGAGGAATATTCCAAAATCTTCCAATACATCAAAACTCAACTTGCACAAGGTGTGAGCGAACTTAAACTGAACCAGCAGGTTTTGCCTGCATCGTTTGAACCAGCGATTGATTATGTTGTTGTGAAAATTCCAAAATTCAACTTTGAAAAGTTTTCTGACATAAAAAACATTCCCGAACTTGGCACGCAAATGCAATCAATTGGAGAAGTTATGGCGATTGGTCGCAGTTTCGAAGAATCGTTTATGAAAGCCGTTTCTTCAATGGAAGAAGGATTTGATGGGCTTAAAGATTTTGACGAAACAAAATGCAAGGCAATGTTAAAAATGCGAATTCCAAACAGGTTTTTGTATATTTTCCGCGCGTTTGAGCTGGGAATTTCCGTTCAAGAAATTATTGAAATTACACAATACGACCCTTGGTTTATCGAACGATTCCACAAAATTTACGAACAATTTCAACAGCTTGTCTCCACGAAGGAAAGTGCGAAATTACAACAATTTAAGGCATTAAATGACGAAGAAATTTTTGAAGCAAAACATTATGGAATAAGAGATTTACACATTCGTGAACGCCTTGAAATTCCTGCTGGCAAGAAAGGAAAACACTTGTTTAAGGATTATCGAGTTGAAAAAGGAATTCGTCCTGTCTTTAAAAAAGTTGATACTTGTGCTAATGAATTTTCAACGAAAACGAACTATTTTTATTCAACATACGAAGAAGGTTTCCACAATGAAGCCCCTGCGATTGTCGGCAAAAAGTGTATAATTGTTGGCTCTGGACCAAACCGCATTGGGCAGGGTATTGAATTTGATTACGCCTGCGTTCACGGGGCTTATGCCTTGAAAGAAATTGGCGTTGAGCCAATTATTGTGAATTGCAACCCTGAAACAGTTTCAACGGACTACGACACTTCAACCAGACTTTACTTCGAACCCGTAATTGATGAAAACATTATGGCGGTGATTGAAAACGAGCTTGAAATTCCTTGTAATGCAAAAATTAATGGGCGAAAAGTTGTCACAATTTTTGAAATTTACCAAGAAGCTATCCGCACGGATTTCAAATTTGAATTTGAAATGGAAAATTGTCCGCTTGTTGCTCCAAAAGGCGATCTTGCCAAAGTTATTACAAACTGGGGGTGGTCTACAACTGTAATTGGATCACGGGAATATTTTGCATTCTTCCTTTCACATTATATTTCGGTTATTATCCAATTTGGGGGGCAAACTCCTTTAAAGTTGCGTGAAACTTTATTTGAATATGGAATTCCAATTTTGGGAATGCAAAACGACACGATTGATATTTGTGACCACAGGGAAAAATTTTCACCAATGCTTGATTTCTTAGGCTTGAAATATCCAAAAACTTATGAATTCACAAATAAAAATGAGCTTGAATTGTTAGCAGAAAAGCTGAATTACAATTTTATTGTGCGTCCTTCTTCGGTAATTGGCGGAAGAGGAATGGCTATTATTACTACAAAAGATGAATTCGACTTTTACGAATATGTTTCGGGCGGAATTGTGAATGAAATGTTGCAGGATGCTACCGAATTTGACTGCGATGCAATTAGAGACCAAAACGGAAATGTTTTCATTTGCGGGGTTATGGAACATATTGAATATGCTGGCGTTCATTCGGGAGATTCCGCCTGCGTCCTTCCACCATACTCTGCAAGTTTAGAAGTTCAAACCAAAATTGAAGAAACAACTTACAAGATTGCTAAAAAGCTTGGTGTAGTTGGGTTGATTAACATTCAATATGCGGTGAAAAACGGTGAAGTTTTTGTTATTGAAGCAAACCCAAGGTGTTCACGGACTATGCCATTTATTGCAAAAGCCAGCGGTTTTCCAATCATAAAAGTTGCAACAAAGTTAATGAACGGAATGCTTCTTGAAGATATTTTGGAATTTCAACAAATAAAATTTAAGGAAAAAATGGAAAATTTTTACGCGTTAAGAAATCTTCCGCACTTTGCCGTAAAAGAGGCAGTGTTTTCCTTTGAAAAATTCCCAAATGCGGATTTAATTTTAGGACCTGAAATGAAATCGACTGGAGAAATCATTGGTATTTCTAAAAACCTTGATGAAGCATTTGCAAAAGCAGTTATTGCAACAAAGTATAAACTTCCAAAACATGGGAGCGTTTTTGTTTCATTAAAAGATGCTGATAAATCGGAAAAAGCTCTTGAAATGGTGAAGCAACTTCATAAAAATGGCTTTGAATTTTATTCAACGAAGGGGACGCAAGAATTTTTGGCAAAAAATGGAATTGAATGCCAACTTGTGAAAAAAGCTTCCGAAGGTTCGCCAAATGTTTTGGATATGATAGCACAAAAATCGGTGCATTTAATTATAAACACAACACATGGAAGACGGTCGCTAACGGACGCATTTTCCATTAGAAGAGCTACGGTAATGTCTCGTTTATTATACGCAACAACCTTGGAATCGGCAGTTATGATTGTGCGTGGTATTGATTTTCAAAACGAAAACGGTGGCTTGAAAATTTTTACATCATTACAAGAATTGGTATAATTTTGTGCGTGATATTAACTTTTCTTATGAGGTTGTCAAATCGATAAGAAAGACAATCTCCATAAGTATTAATCGTGACGCTAAGGTAATTGTTCGAACGCCGAAAAGGTTTTCAGATGTCAAAATTCGTGAAATTATTGCCATTAAAGAGCGGTGGATTTTGAAAAAAATTGCACAATTTTCCGAATCAAACGCAAAAATTTCACCAACGAATTATCAAGAAACGGGAATTTTATACTTTCTTGGTGAGGCTTATAAAATTGAATTTTTTCACGACAAAACCAACACCGTCATACTCAAAGAAAACGCCGTGTGCGTGCATTCGACGATTGATGGAGACCTTGCCCCACTTGAAAAATGGCTAAAAATTCAAGCTTTGCAGGTATTTTCCGCCAGATTTTCCTACAATTTCGCAATTTTTTCGCAAAGGCTTGCGTATAATTTTCCAATTTTAAAAATTCGCAAAATGAAATCCCGCTGGGGTTCGATGATATCAGGTAGGCACACTGGTGTCATGACTTTAAACTTAAACCTTATTCATAAACCAGTTGATTGTATTGATTATGTTATTATGCACGAGCTTTGTCATTTAAAATTTCCAAATCACAGTGGGGATTTTTACAATCTGCAACAAAGTTTTGTGCCAAATTGGCTTGAATTAAAGGCGTTATTGTGAAAAAATGGGTATTATAGGAAAAAAATAAAAAATCTTGATTTTTCCCAATTGTAAAATATGGTTGTACACTTATTACATACTGAATGAAAACCCTTCAAATTACAGGCGGAAAACCGTTAATTGGTGAAATTTCAATATCTGGAGCAAAAAATTCTTCAATGCCAATAATTATCGCATCAATAATCTCCAAAGAACCTTGTTTGATACACAATATTCCTTATGTTTCCGACATTGTAAATCTTCTGAAAATCCTGCACACTGCGGGTTCAAGCATTACAATCGACGGCACATTTAACGCAAATCCTTCGAAAACAATCACAATACACTCCGCGCAGTTAAGCTCTGAAATTACAGATGCGAAAATCACAAGTCTAATTCGCACATCAATTCTTCTTTTGGGACCAATCCTCGCACGAAATGGTTATGTTAAGCTTGCTCGTCCGGGTGGGTGCAATATTGGTGACCGCAAAATTGACCTTCACATAATGGCTATGAAAAAACTTGGTGCAACCGTTATTGAAACGGAGGAATTTATTGAAGCAACAACAAACGGTAAAAGGTTGAAAGGTGCTGAAATAACGTTTCCATCAATTTCAGTTGGAGCAACAGAAAACGCAATTATGGCAAGTGTAACTGCGGAAGGCGATACTATTCTGAGAAACATCGCAATTGAACCTGAGATTGATGACCTAATTTTGTTTCTTAACAAACTTGGTGCGAAAATTAGTAAAACCGGCGAAAGAGAGCTTGTAATTCAAGGTGTGAAAGAGCTTGGAACCACAGAACACAGCATTATTCCCGACCGAATTGAGGCTGCAACTTATGCTATTGCCGCCGCAATGACCAACGGAAAAATTATTCTGCACAACTGTTCAATTAAAACATTTGATAACATAATTGGTACACTTGCAAGTGTTGGCGTTGATATTAAATCTTCACTAACAAAAGAACATACGGAATCTGTTGAGGCAAGTCGTTCACCGAATGGACTGCAACCAATCGAAATTCAAACAAACCCATATCCATACTTTCCAACAGACCTTCAACCCCAATTAATGACACTGCTTTGTATAACAAAAGGCACTTCTGTTATCACTGAAAACATTTTTGAAAACAGGCTGCAACACGCTTTGGAACTGCAAAAACTTGGTGCGAATATTGAACTTAATGGAAGAAAGGCTGTCATTCGTGGCGTTGAGGTTCTTCACGAAGGCACGGTTGTAGCCTCTGACCTTCGTGCCGGAGCAGCTCTTGCTCTTGCCGGATTTGTGAGCAACTCCACAATTACCATCGAAAACGCTGAATATATTGAGAGAGGTTATCAAATGTTTATGCAAAATATTGAAAGATGTGGCGGGATGATTTCTATCAAATAATAGCATTTCCAACAATTCCACACCCAAGAATTGCAGCTGTTTCTGCGCGTAAAATGTTTTTTGAAACATTCAATGTTGTGCAGATTCCTTTCAAAAATTCAAGCTCTTGTGGTGAAAATCCACCTTCTGGTCCTGATATAACAAACGCATTACTGTTGATTTTCGCAGATTTTTCGCTTGAAAACTGGCTTAAAAGGATTAAATTTCCGCTAAGTTTTGAAATGTCGTAAATGGAAATTTCTGGCAAAAACTCAGGAATATCAAGTCTTCCACACTGTTCACAGGCTTCAATTGCAATTTTTGTGAGGCGGTCAATATTGAGGTTTTTCTCCACCGTTCTGGAATTGACCATTGGAATGAACCCATGAACGCCAATTTCCGTGCATTTTTGAATAATTAATTCGGCATTTTTTTGCTTTATTTTAGAAAATACGCAGAAAATTTTTCGCCGCGGCTCCTCAAAGCTGCGGATATGTTTCGATTGCAAAAGCTCGATTGATCGCTTGGTGATATCTGTGACACGGAAGATAAATTCGCCTTGTGTTGAATTGAAAATTGCGATTGAATCTTCAATTTTTACACGCATAACTTTTTGCAAGTATGAAAATTGTTCACCATTTATGATAATTTTTTCGGAAAAGTTGTGGTGAAAAAGGCGAATCATTACAGTTGAAAAGATAAAAGTTTGTGGATAAATCGCATTTCTTCAAGGGAATTTTTTGAGGATTTTGTTAAACAATGAACGGTGATAATGTTGCCTTCAACATCAATAACGCTTGTTCCGGGTGTAAGTGTTATTGATTTCACAACCAAAAGTGTGCGATATGCTGAAATATTTTGCGGTAGGGCAATTTTGATTATCTCATCATTAAAAATTTTCGATTTTATTGCAACTTGCAAAATATCCACCGTGCTTGTGAAAATTTCCTGTGTCATGAATGTGAAATAACGATAGAAATCTTTTTTAAAGAATATTCCGCCACTAATTATATGAAACATTCTATTTGAAATTGATTTTCGTAACAAAAGCGTGAATATTAACGATGCAAAAGCGGAGGCTGTAACGCAAAGTGCAAGACTTTGAAGGTTGAACGATGGTTTTAGCACAAGCCAAATGCATGCGATGAATAGCGTTGATGTGACGAAGTTGTGATAAAGTTTTTTGTTTTTTTTCAAATTTAACACTTGATTTATTTTAAATAGCCCTTAGTCAATCAATAGACCTATTGAATATATGAAGCTTTTTATGAAAGCAAGAATTTTATTAACGATTGCAATAATTTTTAGCGTAATCCACACAAATATTGTCTGTGCTGAAACAATTGATGCCAAGGCAGACTTTTCTAAAAAAGACACAACAGTTGTTGTTACAGTAAATAACAAAACTGATTTGCACGAATACTTTGAATATAACATTGAATGGATGTTTCAACGAGTACCATATCTTGCAATTAAGCACATTGAAAATAAGTATGGAATTAATAAATCACTTGACGGATTTTCTCCAAATTTTGAAATGATGGAAGAAAAACGCTATGCGTATTTGCTAAACTACACTCTTGAACGCAGTGGCGACAGCGTGACGATTTCTTACACACTATATGACGGTCTTTTCCAAAACAGTATACTTCAAAACTCAATAACAGCACCAGTTCGTGAAATTCACAAGCTTACGGCAAATATCGCACACAACATATTCACGCGCATAACTGGTGAATTTGGCTTTTTTCTTGGCAAGGCTTATTATACCGAGCGTTCAAAAAACACGGGTTTTCAAGTGGTATATTCGCAGTCTCTCAACGGCCACAGAACCGCACATACGGACGAACGCACAATGGTTACATCACCAACATATTGCGACGGCGGAAGAAAAGTTTATGTTTCGGAGCGTCAGAAATACACAATGGGCATTGGCGAAATTGAAACAAGAACAAACGCAAAAAGCTTCGTTCGCAGTTTTTCAAATGGAATAGGGGAGAAAAGCCTTTCTTCACCTGAAATTTTAAGCGATTGTTCGAAGCTTTTGTTTGTTGCTTCTGAAAGCGGAGGTTCGTCCATATATCTTCACAATTTAAAAACAAAAATGACATCGCAGGTTTTAAAAGACGGTGCGTTGAATACTCGTCCAATTTTCAGCAACAACACTCCAAATTTAATATATTATATATCAAACAAAGTTGGTTCAACGAAAATTTTCAAAAAATACATAAGCACGCAGACTGGAACAATGATATCCCGTGGTCTTGGTTCGTATATATACCTATCTCTTTCGCCAGATGAAACAAAAATTGCGTTTGTGAAGGTTTTTGGTGGAAAATTTTACCTTGGTGTTATGAAGGCAAATGGCTCAGGTGAAACTCTTTTAAAAGATGGCTACATTGTTGAAGCTCCATCGTGGACGCCATCTGGCACCAATGTAATTGCATCATTTCAAATGAATAGATCTGGCACACGCAGAATATATTCCGTATCAACAATAACGGGCTATGCCTATCCGCTAAAAATTTCACAGGGCAATATTGTGCAGGCAAATTGGCTTGTTGATTCAAACGACTACATTCAAAAAAACGCAAATTCTTAAAATAAAATGATCAACGCCGATGTTCTAACAGTCATAAAAATTATCACATACATTTTCATGTTCTTCGCAAGCCTTTGGTTTGGAAATTTTATTACATCGTTTTACTTTCGCATTCCTCGTGGCATTCCATTGAACGGAAGAACTCATCCACCAATGTGCAGCAAATGCGGCGTGAAGCTGAAATATCCAGACTACGGACCCCTATATCACCACATTTTCCGTGGGAAATCTTGCAAAGTTTGTGGTTCGGAAATTCCAAAAGAATACTTCTTCATGGAGCTTTTTTCAGCAATAACAATAATGACCGCATTCATAATTCACGGAATGAGCGATAAATCCGTCTTCATGGTTTTCACAATTATTTCGCTAATTTTGTGCTTAACAATCAACGCAAAGCACGGCAGAATCCCTGAAAAAGCACTGTGGATTTTATTCGTCACAACAATTGCATACACAATGTTCAGCTTAAAATATCAGCCAGATATTCTCTTTTTATTCATAACAAATGCGGTTGTTGGGTTTTTGGCATCGGGCGTTTTGTGTAAAATTTTGAAAAAACAACAACCAGAGGGCTACATTGGCGTTATGGCACTTTTAGGTCTTTTGCATTCGCCAATTGTTTCGGTTTGTCTTTTTGGTGGAACACTTTTTGCCTTATTTTGGAGTCAACTCTTCAAAAAAGACATTGCAGTAAAACATTTTATGACATTTCTCCTTGCTTCTTCAATTGTAATCGTTATCACAGATATATCCTTTCCTTTATTAACACTTAAATGAGACTTGATATCTATGCCTCACAGCAGCTTGGAACTTCACGAGAAAAAGCAAAAAAATTGATTTTGAACGGAAAAATTACCGTAAATGGCGTTATTCAAAAAGTGCCAAAGTTTGAAACTGTTGAAACTGATGTAATTGCTTGCACTCAGGAAATTGTGCAAATTTCAAATGAAATTAAGCCAAATTTTGACGTCGAATTAAATATTATTTTTGAAGACGACCACATTTTAGTCATAAACAAACAAAAAGGTTTAATGGTTCACGAAGGTGCTTCGGAAAATTTCCACACGCTTGTCAATGTTTTGGTTGCGAAATTTGGCAGCGATTTCCTTGCAGTTGGCTCGTCTTTTCGCCCTGGTATAGTCCACCGTCTGGATAAAAACACCACAGGTTTAATGGTTGTCGCAAAAACACAGGAAGCGTTGGAAGTGCTTACAAAAATGATACAGGCTCACGATTTCACTCGCAAATATCTGGCAATCTGCAATGGAACACCACGCCTTCAAGCTGGCATGATTAAAGTTAATATTGATATCGACCATCACGACAGAACCAAACGCAGAGCAGTGCAATTTGGAGGCAAAGAAGCAGTTACGCACTATCGTTTGCTTGATTCCAGAAGTGGATTTTCAATGATCGAATGCAAACTTGAAACAGGTAGAACTCATCAAATTCGCGTTCATCTTTCGCACATTGGCATTCCAATTGTTGGCGACGATGTCTACAATCCACGCCACGGTTTGCAGTCAAAATCCAAGGAACTTGCGGAATTTTCATCTCAAATTTTACACGCATACCATCTTGAATTTCAACACCCAATTACGCACGCAAAACTTTTATTCACGGAAAAAAACGCTTTCCTAAATTCAGTAGAATATTTTAATTTTATGCCGGTTTTTTAAAAAAATGTTTAAAATATTGCTATTATTTTTCGCAGTTTTGCAGTCATCTTTTGCGGGAGATACTCCGGAGGAAACACTTTTGATGTTACGCAAAGTAACACCATCATTTCAAACGGAAAAACTCTACGGTGCATTGGATAAAGCTCCAGATAACCCCACAAATAATTTGCGTCGTGGGGCAGGTAGTCCCTTTTTCGCAAAAGGTATTCCTCTGAGTGTTGAAGGCAGAATTTTTGATGTTACTGGCAAGCCAATTGCCAATGTTCGTGTGAAAATTGTGCAGGCTAATCACTTTGGATCCTATAATTTTTTGATTGATAAAGATAGTTCAGTGTATGATCCACACTTCCGTTCTGCTGGCACGGCAGTCACAAACAACCTTGGCGAGTACTCATTTTTAACCATCGTTCCGGGTCATTATGGAAGTCGTGCTCCGCATTTACATGTCACAATTATTCATAAAGATTTCGAATTTGAGACAGAAATGTTCTTCGCAAATCACCCACGAAATGACATCGATACAAAATATACGCTCCTTTCGGACGACCACAAAAACGCAATAACGGCAAAGATTTTCTATAAAGACAGAAAAAATTTCGCAAAAGGAATGAAGGCAGTATTTGATATTTACATAAACTATAACCTTTAATCAATTTTTGGGTTAATAATATTGCACGATTGCCTTTCAATTATACTTGAAAAAAGCGTGTATTTTGTGTGCATATTGTGTTTTGGATATTTCCACTCTTGTTCAAGTCGCTTAATTATATAAGTGTAATTGAGATATCGACCGTAAAAAGTTTGAGGCAGAACACTTAAGACTTTTGATGCAATTCGAAGAACGAAGTGGGGCAGTTGTACAACGGTTTTTTTGCCGATATACTTTTCAATAACTGAAATTATATCGCGAATTGTGAATGATTCGCCGGCGAGGTATGTGTCATGTTGTTGAATTTGTCCGCTAATTACCTGCATAATGAAGACTTGGATATCGACTGAATTTGTGATTGAAATTGATGATTTTAAGATTCTTTTTGAGGACAAAATCGCACCTGCATTCATCATTGAAAGCAGAAGACGACTATTTGCATCAATCAAAAAAGCGTATTTTGCGTAAAAAATTTGATCATTAAGCAAAAGCATCGCTTTTTCAACGTCTTGAATTGTGGAGTTGTGCTCGTATTCGTTCAAAACATTGGAAAGATATATAACTTTTTTGCCAAGATTAAGCGTGGTTTCGGCAAAATGATGTGTGAAATTGGAGAAAACGGATTGCTGAGCATGTGAGTTAAAATCACTGAATTTTAACGTGTTTATCACAATGTCGTGCTTTGGCATTTCGTGTTTCCAGTTGTAATGATTTGCAACATTCATCACTGATATTGTTAATTGCAGTGGCAGGGCGTTGACAAAAATCGCCTTATCTCTGAATTGTTTTATTGCAAAAATGTGGACGTTGAAGCGTTTGGCAATAAAAAATTGGATTAACTCCTTGGAAAACTGCGATTCATTGGCAAAAATCAGAATGTTTTTCATGGCTATTTCTTTACTTCCATAATTTTTAGTTCAGCAATTGCACTTGCAAGGCGCGCGATTGGAATTCTATAAGGCGAGCATGAAACATAATTCATGCCAGTTGTTGCAAAAAATTCGATAGACTTTGGGTCTCCGCCGTGTTCACCGCAAACTCCACATTTAAGGTTTGGCTTAACTTTGCGACCATTCTCAATTGCAATTTTCACCAACGTTCCAACGCCTTCAACATCAATACTCACGAATGGGTCTGTTGTAATAATTCCTTTTTCTTCGTATGATGTGATGAATGAAGATGAATCGTCCCTTGAAATTCCAAGTGTTGTCTGAGTTAGATCGTTCGTGCCAAAGCTGAAATAATTTGCGTGTTTTGCAATTGATTCTGCACAAAGTGCCGCACGCGGAATTTCTATCATTGTGCCAACTTCGTATTCAACTTCAGAATAATTTTGCGAAACTTGTTCAATAATTTTGTAAAGCTCGACAATTTCTTTTTCGTGGATAATCAACGGAAGCATTATTTCAATTACAGGTTTCACGCCGTTTTGCTTTGAAATTCTTGCTGCTTCAAAAATTGCAACAATTTGCATTTTGTAAAGTTCCGGAAAGGTAATTCCAAGGCGACATCCCCTGTGACCAAGCATCGGATTTGCCTCATGAAGTGATTGAATTCGCTGGTTGACGGTATCAATATTCATGCCAAGTGCCGTTGCAAGTTCGGCGATTTCCTCATGTTTTGTTGGCAAAAATTCGTGAAGTGGGGGATCAAGAAGGCGAATGTTGATAGGAAGACCGTCCATAACTTTGAAAAGATCGATGAAATCTTGCTGTTGAAATGGCAAAAGTGCTTGAATTGCTTCGTTTTTTTTCGCTTCGTCTTTTTCCAAAATTACTTTGCGGAACTGAAAAATTCTGTCTTTTCCAAAAAACATATGTTCCGTTCTGCAAAGACCAATACCCTCCGCACCAAATTTCAAAGCAACTTGTGCATCAATAACAGTTTCTGCGTTTGTACGAATTTTCATTTTGCGAATGGAGTCTGCCCATTGCATAACGGTTGTGAATTCACTGGAAATTTCAGGATCCTGTGTTGGAATTTCGCCGATGAAAATATCACCCGTTGAACCATCAATTGTGATAATTTCGCCTTCTTTAATTTCCAAAGTTCCAATTATCACGCTAGATTTATTCACTTTCAATGTTTTTGCACCACTAATGCAGGTCTTCCCCATGCCTCGTGCCACAACCGCAGCGTGCGATGTCATTCCGCCGCGTGCCGTTAGAATTCCCTCGGAAATATTCATTCCTTCGATATCCTCAGGACTTGTTTCGTTGCGAACAAGAATCACTTTTTTACCGTGACGCACCTGCTCAATTGCATATTGACACGAAAGTGCGATTATTCCCGAAGCAGCACCGGGCGAGGCTGGAAGTCCCTTTGCAATTGGTTTTTGAGTGGTTACTTTTAAAGTTTTGTGGAGAAGTTTATCCAAAGATGTCGGTTCAATGCGTGTCAATGCAACCTCTTTTGATATTTTCCCCTCACTCACTAAATCAACTGCAATTTTGATTGCCGCCTGTGCTGTGCGTTTTCCGCCGCGTGTTTGTAAAATCCATAGCTTTTCTTCTTGAATTGTGAATTCAATGTCTTGCATATCACGGTAGTGTTGTTCAAGAATTGTGTAAATTCGAACGAAATCTTGATAAACGCTCGGCATTGTTTCTTCAAGTGATGGAAACTCTTTATTTTCCTCTCTTTTACCTGCAATGTTGATCGAATACGGAGTTCTAATTCCTGCAACAACATCTTCACCTTGTGCATTTAATAAATATTCCCCGTAAAGTGCATTTTCGCCCGTTGATGGATTTCTTGTAAATGCAACACCAGTTCCAGATGTTTGCCCAAGATTTCCAAAAACCATGGCTTGAATTGTCACTGCCGTGCCAAGAGATTGAGGGATATCATTTAATTTACGGTAATAAATTGCACGCTTGTTCATCCACGATTGAAAAACAGCGTTAATCGCACCAGTTAATTGGGTTTTAATATCCTGTGGAAACGGGGATTTTGTTCTGCTCTCAACCAAATTTTTATATTTAACAATCACTTGTTCAAGAAGGTATTCTGTGAGGTTTGCATCGTTTACAATGTCGTTTTCAAGTTTTATATCGTCCAGAATTGTTTCGAAGTTGTGGTGGTCAACATTTAACACAACATTTGAATACATTTGGATAAAGCGGCGGTAGCAGTCCAATGCGAACTTGCGATTTCCGGACTTTTTCGCCAAACCTTCGACAGAGTTATCATTCAGACCAAGGTTCAAAATTGTGTCCATCATGCCAGGCATTGAAACTGGGGCTCCAGACCTTACAGAAACCAATAGCGGATTGCTTTCGTCACCAAATTTTATGTTATTGCCAATCGAATCCTCGATGTGTTTTACGGCTGCATCAATGGAATTTTGTAGTTCAGTTGAAAGGTTTTCGCCATTTTCATAAAACGCATGACACTGATCCGTAGGAACGATGAATCCGGGTGGGACTGGAATGCCGATATCGGACATTTCGCAAAGATTCGCACCCTTGCCACCAAGCACGAGTTTATCATACTTTCCAACACTTGAAGATTTTCCACCGAAGTAATAGACTACCGAATTTACAGCCATTTAGGATAAAAGAGTTCATCTACACTTCAAAATGGAAAAAAATAACAGTCAAGAAGTTTTTCAAATCTTATTCAGTTCCCAGTGTTGCAGTTGATTTTGTTGTATATTTTGCGTTGGAAATTTTCAGCACAATATCCGCCTCGCACGAGCGTTTGCCATCGCTTGCACCGTTATTTGTTATGTTGGACATTTTCACGGAGACTTCGTCGGTTTTGAAATCTTTTGTAATTGTGCTTTTGACATTTTCAACTAATGCTTTTTTTATTCCGGAATCGTCACATTTTGGAGTTCCGGAGGAGCATGATGCAATAAATGCGATTGCAAAAATTGAGTAATATTTCTTCATATATATAAATTAAATTCCAAGAACGAGGCGAGCAGGATCTTCAAGCATTTGCTTAACGCGAATCAAGAATGTTACTGCTTCTTTTCCATCAATGATGCGGTGATCGTAAGAAAGAGCAAGGTACATCATTGGGCGAATGACAATTTGGTCACCAACAACAACGGGACGCTTTTGAATTGTGTGCATTCCTAAAATTGCAGATTGCGGCGGGTTAATGATTGGAGTTGAAAGCAGAGAACCATAAACGCCACCGTTTGAAATTGTGAACGTTCCACCTTTCATGTCTTCAAGTGTAATTTGACCGTCGCGAGCTTTAATGCCGTAATCGTAAACTGCTTTTTCAAGGTCAAAAATTGACATTTTGTCTGCATCTTTAACGACTGGAACAACAAGTCCGTTTTCAGTTCCAACAGCAACACCAATATCGCAGTAGTTTTTGTAAACAATAGTATCGCCACGAATTTCAGCGTTCACAGCTGGTAATTCTTTAAGCGCAGTCACACATGCTTTGATGAAAAACGACATGAATCCAACTTTGATTCCATAGCGTTTTTGGAATTCGTCTTGATATTGCGAACGCAGTTTCATTACGCTAGACATATCAACTTCATTGAATGTTGTAAGAATTGCGGCAGTATTTTGAGACTCCTTCAAGCGTTTTGCAACGGTTTGGCGAAGTTTTGTCATGCGAACGACATCGTCTTTGCGGGAAGAAACCGATTCAACTGTTTCAGGCTTTG
>CANKQN010000002.1 GCA_947485035.1 Rickettsiales bacterium
AAAAGTGCGTGCGAAATTATTGCTGACTTAATGGTTTTTTCGTGCCAAAATTTCGGTGTTTTGAACATTTTTATTATCTTTGTTTTGTATTTTTTGTATGTTGCGGTAGAGTTTGTGGTGCGTTTGTTAGCCCATCTGGACTACTGAATTTTATAATTCCTTTTATGCGATTTACTTCGTCACGCTTTTTGGTATATTCTTTTCGTTGCTGTTTGTTGTTGAATTTCAATTGTGCGTTTTCTTGGGTGAGGCATTTTATGTTGAGTGTATTCAAGCTTTTGCTGTGTGCTTTTGAATTTTCCTCTTTTATTGAATTAAATGATGCTTGTGTTGAGGCGTTTGAATCTATATCGCTTATGGCGGTTTGGGGTTTGCTATCTTTGATTTGAGGTTTTTCCTCTTCGTCAACTTCCTCAATTGTTGGCAGTTTTAGTTTTGATTGGTGGCGAATTTGCAATGCAAGTGATGAGTATTCTGGTGTTTTTTCCGCATTTCTTCTGGTGTTTGATGTCTTTGGTCTGTCGCCATCTGCCATAAATTTGCTATAAATTCAATTTAAAATTATCGGTTTTTTTAAAAATGCAAGAAATCTTTTCATTCTTGACATTTATTTTTTTTATTCCCACTTGTCAAAGTAATAGATATTAATGTTTGGTATGCCAAGTAAAGTTTTGCCGTCTGCTTCAAGTGAAAATTTGCGTTTTGTGGAATCTTCAACTCTGTCAGAAGACGGAACGAAGAATGTTGTCTTGAATTTTGGTCCTCAGCACCCTGCTGCTCACGGAGTTCTTCGCCTTATGCTTGAACTTGATGGCGAGGTTGTCGTAAAAGCCGACCCTCACATTGGTCTTCTTCACCGTGGAACGGAAAAACTTATAGAACATAAAACATATCTTCAAGCCGTGCCTTATTTTGACCGCCTTGACTACTGTTCGCCAATGTGTCAAGAACACGCGTTTGCACTTGCCGTTGAAAAGTTACTTGGAATTGAAGTGCCTCGCCGTGCGAAAATTATCCGTGTGATGTTCTCTGAAATTACACGCATTTTGAACCATATAATGAATATCACAACACAAGCACTTGATGTTGGAGCCATGACCCCACTTCTTTGGATGTTTGAAGAGCGTGAAAAGCTTATGGAATTTTACGAACGAGTTTCAGGAGCAAGAATGCACGCAGCGTATATTCGCCCAGGTGGCTTATTTGCCGATATTCCTGATGGTCTTTTGGAGGATATTTTAGTTTTTTGCAAAGGTTTTCCAAAAAAAATCGAGGAAATGGAATCGCTGATAACCGACAACCGAATTTTCAAACAAAGAATGGTTGATATTTGCACTGTTTCCGTTACCGAGGCACTTACTTGGGGCTTTTCAGGACCAATGATCCGTGGTTCCGGCATTGCATGGGATTTGCGTAAATCGCAACCGTATGAAATATATGATGAGCTTGATTTTGATATTCCAGTTGGTGTTAACGGCGACTGTTACGACCGCTACCTAATTCGCGTTGAAGAAATGAGGCAATCCGTGAAAATTATTGAACAGTGCATTGCAAAAATTGAAGCAGGGCCAGTTTGTGTTGATGACAAGCGAATTTCGCCGCCAAAAAAATCTGACGCTAAGGAAAATATGGAAGATTTAATCAACCACTTCAAACTTTTTACCGAAGGATACAATGTTCCAGCGGGACAATGTTATGTTGCTGTTGAAGCCCCAAAAGGCGAATTTGGAGTTTACCTAGTTTCCGACGGTTCAAATAAACCTTACCGCTGCCACATTCGTGCTTCGGGTTTTGCTCACTTACAGGGGTTGGAATTTATGGTGAAAGGGCATGTTTTGGCAGATGTTGTTGCGGGAATTTCCACTTTGGATATTGTTTTTGGTGAGGTTGATAGATAGAATTTGAATAGAAAATTATGGAAAATAAACTTGCAATTTCTTGTAAAAATTTAAGAAAAGAATACGAAAATAATGGAAAAGTTACCGAAGTTTTAAATATTGAAAAGCTTGAAATTAAACAAGGAAGCTTTTTTGGAATTTTGGGTCCAAATGGTGCCGGAAAATCAACGCTTATCAACATTATTGCTTCACTAATTGAAAAAACAAGCGGGACTGTAGAAATTCTTGGAAAGGATATGGAAACCAATATTCAATTCACAAAACTTAACATTGGAACAGCAGTGCAGGATGTTAAGCTTGACCCATTTTTAACAGTGGAAGAGACTCTTGAATTTCAAGCAGGATATTACGGAATTCCAAAAAGTAAACGCAAAATTGACGAACTTTTGCAAAATCTTGGCATGCTTGAGCATAAGCACAAGCGTTCCCGCACACTTTCGGGTGGAATGCAACGCAGGCTTGTTATTGCAAAAGCATTAATTCATAATCCCGATATCATTATTCTTGACGAACCAACTGCTGGCGTTGATATTGAACTTCGAACACAACTTTGGTCGTTCATTAAAAATTTGAAAGCACAAGGAAAAACGGTGATTATTACAACACACTACCTTGAAGAAGCGCAGGAATTATGCGATGAAATTGCTTTTATCAAAAGTGGAAAGGTGTTATTAAGCGACAAAAAATCCAACATTTTATCACTTTTGGACAAAAAAACCGTTTTCGTACAAACTGAAAGCAAAATTCCTGCAATTGAAATTAACGGTGCAAATTTTCAAGAATATGAGCTTGGAATTCAAATTGACTACATTCCATCGCTTGTTTCAACGGTAAATTTGTTGGATATTTTGCGTGAAAATGGAGTTGTAATAAAAGATTTAACCATAAAAGATACCACACTTGATGCAGTTTTTTCATACATTATTAATCGCTAGTTTTTGCATTTTCCACACTGCTTTTGCAATGGACGAGGTCAACATTCTGGCAAAAATTAATCAAACCGTTGTTACGAACTACGATGTTGAAAACCGCATTGAGTTTTTGCAATTTACAATGCCTGAAATTAAAAAAGCTTCAAGTGACGAGAGAAAATATTATGCAATGCAAAGCCTTATTCAGGACAAACTGCGCAGTGAATATATAAAAAAAACAAATTTCAAATTGAACAAAGAGGAAAAAAAACATAATCGTGGGGAAATTATCATCGACATAAAAAAGAAAAATATCCCAAATATTAACTCAATTTTGGCAAAAAACGATGATTTTCTTGAAAATGAAGTTATGTGGCGTGGCGTTATTGATGGCGTGATTCGCCCGAAAATTCAGATTTCACCCGAAATAGTTAGTGAAATTCTGGCAAAAAACCGCAATATTTCAAAGGAAAAAGCGGAAAAAATTGCAATCGATCAGCAAATTCAGATGCAATCCGCACAAATTATTGAAGCTATGCGTAAGATTTCAATAATAGAATTTACCCAAGAGAAATAAATTTAAAATTTGCATAATCACTACGCATAAACTCGTCGTTTGCGATATAATCAATTTTTTTGATATTAATATCAAATTCTTGGTCCATTCTTATGAAAACTTTCGCCAAAAGTCCAGCATCAAGAAGGGCACCGTGCATGTTTCTTGATGATAAATCAATTTCAAATTTCTTACAAATTGCGTCAAGCGATGCTCTTTCACCGACATATTTTTTTCGTGCCAAAAGTAGGGTATCAACAACGGCATTTTCAAGTTTCTCAATGTTACAAATTCCAAGTTCGTAGTTTAAAAATGTGATATCAAATGTTGCGTTGTGAATTACAAGTGTGGAATTTGCAATAAATTTGAGGAAATCGCCCGCAATTTCGACAAATCGCGGCTTATCTTGAAGGGAATCCAGCGAAATTCCGTGCACGCCTTCGGCTTCTTTGTCAATTTCACGGTCGGGATTGAGGTATGTGTGATAAGTTTTACCAGTTTCACGCCCATTTATCACCTCAACACAGCCAATTTCAATTATTTTATGCTTATTTTTAATTGAAATACCAGTAGTTTCGGTATCAAGACAGATATAGCGTTCGTTATTTTTCATTTAACTGGAATTAAAGTGTTGTATGCACGCTTCGTGAATGCGGTGACGATTTTATCGGCATTTTCAAGCACAAGTGTTGATAGAGCGATGTTTAGCAGGCGATTTTTGATTTCAAATCGAATGTCGTATACTACTTCACACCCGTTAATTGTGGGGCGAATTTCCCATGTATTTTCAAAAATTTTAAACAAATTCGGTTGATTTTCAGTGATTAATACCTTGTAGCCAGCTTCGTCAAGTCTAATTTTTGAGGTATAAAACAATTTGATATTCTTTAAAAGTGTTATATAATTTATATAAATCGTTGCGATTATCTCACTTTTTGACTCTTCGTGAACCTCAATTGCGTTACAATGCGGAATAAATTCGGGATATCGTTCAATGTTAACGATGATTTTATAGACATCGGCCGCGTGAAATGGAAGCGTTGTCACAATGCGTTTATATGCCATGTTTTTGTAAATAATATTGTAGTTTTTTTTCGAAATAACTTCCGCTAAAAATCCTTATAGCATCAGCATTTGTGCGGGGTAGGTGTGGTTCATTTGAAGTGCAGGAATCAACAAATGTCTGCGGATATTTCTGTGTTGTTTTTATAATTGCAGACAGTAAAAATGCGATTGCAACACGATGTGGATCGGCACAAGAAGACGGTGTGCGATACTCCAAACGCCTACTTCCATCGGGAATTTTTGCAATTCTAATGGCAACTGTGCGGTTTTCTACGCCCCAAGTTGCGTGTGTTGGGGAATTCTTGAACTGCCTAACAAAGGCGTAGTTGGCAATGCGCTCAAAGCAATTTTCTGTTTGAGAGGTTAAAATCGTTACATATGGAAGGTTTCCCACGGCATTTTGCACGATTTTATGTAAAGTTTTATGCGTGTAATCTAGTGATTTTTCGCGATTTTCTTCATAAAAAACCACGCTTAATTGCAAAGATGACGGTGGATTATTGCTTTTTGCAACTGCTAAAAATGAAATTTTCATATCGTTTTCGTTGCATATGTGCTGTGCTTTTTTACGAAAATTGACAATTATATCGCACGATTTTACGAATCCAATCTGTGGAATCGTAGTAATTTCAAATTGATTTTCGCCAAGTTCCGATTTAACTTCGGCAATGCCATCAATTTCGGCGAGTTTTTGAAGTACATCGCTTGATGGCACGCATGAAAGATAAAATTCCTGCTCAAATCCAGTGGTGACATAATTTAAAGCGTGGTCGCTAAGGAAGTCCCGCTCAATATTATCAACGATAATATTGAGCTTGTGTTGACTTAAATTGAGCGGGATGTCGGTGATATTACTTTGCATGTGAGCGAATCCACTCGCTTAATTCAATTGCCGGAGCACCGCCATTTTTCACCGCAATTTGCTGCCCGTCCTTGAATAAAATGAGAGTTGGAATTGTACGAATATTGAAAATTGAGGATAAATCTGGGTTTTCATCAACATTGACTTTTACAATTTGAATATCTTTGTTTTGCTCTGAAACGCTTTCCAGAATTGGCATTAGTCTTTTGCAGGGCATACACCATTCGGCCCAAAAATCAACAAGAACCAAGCCTTTTGATTGTTGAACATCTTTTTCGAAATTTTGCTCGTCCGTGTGTTTAAGTGACATAAATTTATATTTTTAGTTAATAATTTCAAAGTTATCTTTGTTGGAAAAAATTTCACGCAATAGTGCATTGTTCAATGCGTGACTGGATTTGTGGCACTCAAACGAGCCCTTAATTTCAAAATCGGTTATGTGAATATCGCCGATAAAATCAAGGATCTTATGCCTCACGAAATCCATTTTGCTGTATGTATATGGTGGGCTTAAAATTTCAGTATCATTAAAAATTATTGCACTAAAAATATCGCCGCCAAGGCATATTCCTTTTGCGTTCATTTGCTCAATTTGTGCCGTATGACCAAAGGTTTTGGCGTAGGATATAGCGTCCTTAAAGTTGTGCGTAAGTTCGTTGAATTGATTGCTTTGCACGCCAATTGGTGAGTTTTGGAACTCAATTTTAAACGAAACTTCGAAGTGATTTTTAGGCTTTGCGTTTATGTATGAGTCGTTAAACTTCACAGAAATCTCCTTTTTTAGAAAAAGTTTTTTTGTTTTTTGCTCTGGTATTTGCAACATTTCAATACCAAAAATAAAGTCATTACTTCCACCGTCCATCAAAGGAATTTCTGGTCCATCAATAAAAATTTTTGCATTTTTCAGGTTGAAATAATACAATGCAGCCATTAAATGTTCAATTGTAGAAACGGTTTCTTCTTTTGTTCCAATTGTTGTGCTAAGTTGCATTTGATGAACATTGGTGTAATGTGCAATGATTGGCTCGCACTTAATATCCGTTCTGTGGAATACAATTCCACCTTCAGATTGAGGGATAACCGTCATGCGAGTCTCCTTGTTGTAGTGTACGCCTTTCCCGAAGAAAGTTATCGAATTTTCAAAATATTCTTGCATTATTTTTTTCAAGATTTACCTAACTTAATTAACGAAATATATTTTTCAAGTGTTTTTAGACTTTTTTTGCATATTTTTAATCTCCGCTATTGAGGGACTCACAGAATTCTTCCCAGTATCATCAACAGCACACATACTTCTAGCATCGTATTTTCTCAATATCCCATTAGGAATGGAGTTCGTCGTTGGCGTGCAACTTGGTGCAATTTTAGCGGTTTTTGTATCGTATAAAAAATATGTAAATATTATATTTTGCGAAATTATTTCACTCAAACCAAAGATTTTAATCACATTAATCGCCATAACTTTGCCAACTTTGCTTATGGGGTTTGCACTTCACAAGTTTGGATATCTTGAAGTTTTTGAGGATAATATTATGAAAATTATGGGCATAAATCTTTTTATTGGAGGGGTTGTTATGCTTATTTTTCGCAAAAAAAGTGGCAATCAAACGGAAATTTCTCAAATTTCAAAAGCAACGGCATTCAAAATTGGATTAATTCAAACAATTTCCCTTGTTCCGGGGGTATCACGCTCCGCTTCCGTGGTGTTTGGTGGAATTTTTCTAGGGCTTTCCAAAAGCACCGCCATGGAGCTTTCCTTTCTTGCTGGTGTGCCAATAATTCTGTGTGCAACAGTGTTTGAGTTTTGGAACAGCTACTCTTTAGGTATGAGCTTGCAGTCGCCAATTGTGTTGATTTCAAGCATGTTTGTCGCTTTTTTATTCGCTTTTTTGAGTATAAAAATCCTCAAAATGCTTGTGCAAAGTGGCAGAGATTTTGAATTTTTTGGAGTCTATCGAATAATACTTGGATGCGTGCTGTTTTTTTTAATTTGAGAAATAACCTCATCAATTTCATAGTTTTTCATGGCGAACCGCGTGCAAAATTTTTCATACCTTGTAATACGGGAAAAATCCTCGCAAATACGAGTGTGGGCATTGCCAATGAACTCAATTTTGTGTGAAAAAATCGCATCAATGCCATTGTGAAAGTCAAAAATCAGACCACTTTGATTGATATAAATCGCATTGAATGTAAAGTCGCGGCGGTGGGAATCGCGCAAAATGCTTGCTCCAAGCTTCATTTTCGCATTTTTACCATCGCAATCAACATCAATACGCGTGGATGTTATATCAAGCTTTCCGTTCGTAAAATCAATTGAATTTGTTGCAAAGTTACGAGCTCGTTTATGGTTTTTAAAGGTTTCGTCTAGAAATTTTCCAACATTTTTTGGAGTTGAAGTAATTGCAATATCGATATCGCAAGAAGTTTGTTGACAAATAAATTCAATGAAATTCGCAAAATCAATTTGAAAAATTGAGTGTGAAATTTGTTGCGGGCGTTTGTTTTGAGATTTGAGATGAAAAATGTAGTCGCGGGGAAGTCCCCCAACTACAAAAGCCATTTCAGAAACTCGGTTAAGAGCGTCCAAAATGGCAAGTAGATTTGTCATAAAATAAGGGTTCAAATTATGAACCTAAATATTACATTGAAGTTGAGAATGTCAATACGCATTTTGTGTCGTATGTGTTAGCAGCATCAGTTGTAGTTAAAGCATTGGTACCAGCAGCAAATGTAATTGATTTTGCACACTGAACGGCACCTGATCCTGAAACACCATCATCTGTTTTTGTATCAATGATTTTGAACATTGGTGAAGCGATTGGAGTGTATGTTTCTCCAATTGCACCAATGCCGTGGAAGTGGTTTGAAGCAGTGGTTGAGAATGTGAAAACATATGCACCTGCAACCTTTGATTTTGTCAAGAATTGACCGTAATCACTAACTGTTCCTGTTGCTGCTAAATCGCCACCTGTAACTGCTGTTGTAGCAATTGTGCGAGCGTATAATTTTGCAAGATAGAAGTGGTAATCAACTGCTGCTGTTTCTGGCATTGTGTTAATACCGTTTGCAGCATCACCGTAAAGTTTTGGTGTTAAATCTATAATATTTGCGTATGAAGCATCGCCGGGTGTTGCTGCGTAAGAAGCATCAAACAATTGCATAGCAACTGAACGATCTTTGAAATATTGGATAGTAGCTGTTGCGCGGGCCATGTCAATTAAGGATTTACCACTGATTGTTGCAACGATTAGAATTCCAAGAATTGCAAGAACAATAGAAAGCTCCACAAGAGTTACACCGCGACCTTTTGAAGAAAGAATTTTCATATTAAAAATAAAATTAGTGCTTTGTTAGAGCAGATATAAATTTCAAATGTCAAGTTTTTTTTCTTGACATTGAGTTTTTTTTTTATTCAAATTCGGTAATTTATATTATAGCATATATGACCTTCCCCGATTTTCAAAAATTGATACAAGAAAAAGAGATTAAATATATTGATTTCCGTTTTACGGATTTGTGCGGAATTTGGCATCATATTACATATTGTGCTTCTGAAGTTGATGAGGACTTGTTAAGCAACGGTGTAGCATTCGACGGTTCATCAATCAATGGCTGGAAGGGGATTGAGGAATCTGATATGTATTTTATACCTGACCTTTCAAGCGCATTTGTTGACCCATTCACTGCGCAGGAAACTCTTGTCGTTTCGTGCGATGTTCACGACCCGAAAACAAAAGAAGGCTACGACCGTGACCCCCGCACAATAGCAAAAAAAACAATGGAATATTTTAAATCAACGGGACTTGGCGATGCCGCATACTTTGGACCAGAGCCAGAATTTTTCCTTTTTGATGCAGTTGAATGCAAAGTTGAAGATTACAACTCGTTTTATAAAATTACATCTTCCGAACTTGGCAATGTTAGCAATTGTGAATCATCATTCAATTTAGGGCATCGTCCATCAACAAAAGGTGGGTATTTCCCAGTTGCACCGGTTGACCACCATGTTGATATTCGCTCTGAAATGGTTTCAATTATGCGTGAAACGGGGCTTGAAGCAATTCTTCACCATCACGAAGTTGCATCTTCGCAAAGTGAAATTGGAATTAAATTTAGCGACCTAATTACCACAGCTGATAATGTTCAGAAATATAAATACATTGTAAAAAATGTTGCCTCAACTTACGGAAAAACCGCAACATTTATGCCAAAACCAATTGCTGCGGATAACGGAAGCGGAATGCATGTTCATCAATCAATTTGGAAAGATGGCAAAAACACATTTGCTGGCAACGAACTCGATGGACTTTCTGAAAATGCACTGTTTTACATTGGTGGAATTATTAAACACGGAAGGGCGTTGAATGCTTTTGCGAATTCAACAACGAACAGTTATAAGCGTCTTGTTCCGGGTTTTGAAGCACCTGTTTACTTGGCATATTCTTCGAAAAATCGTTCGGCATCAATTCGAATTCCGCATATGTCCGGCGAAAAAGCAAAAAGAATTGAAGCAAGATTTCCCGACCCTCTTTCCAACCCATACCTGTTATTTTCAGCGTTTCTGCTTGCAGGCTTAGACGGTATCCAAAACAAAATTCACCCGGGTGAAGCTGCTACAAAGAACCTTTACAAACTTTCAAAAGAAGAGGCAAAAAAAATTCCAAGAGTCTGCGAGTCTCTTGAAGAAGCCTTGCACGCACTGGATTCTGACCGTGAATTCTTGACAAAATCTGGTGTTTTTAATGATGATCTAATCGACGCATTCATTTCAATTAAAATTGCAGAATTGAGAAAAGTTCAACTTACACCAAGTCCGATTGAGTTCAATTTATATTACAGTTCATAATAAATATAAATGGCTGGTGATAACAAAAAGCCTAAAAAAAACGACCCATTGGAGGATGCTCTAAGAGAATTTGAAGGTTCTGGTGGTTTTAGTGGGAAATCTGGCGGAGGAGCGAAGCGTGACGAATTCTTGGACGACTTTGAAGAGCTTGAAACTTCCCACACGCCTACTAGCAATGACGACGAGGACTATATTGAATATGACGAGCATGCTGGCGACAATGAAATCGATCAAGATTTTGATGTCATGAACGACGACGACTTGAACAATGACGAACCTCAGCCAAAAAAAGAGGAAAAAAAGAAAAAAAATAAGCCGGAAAAGATAAAGAATATTGGCGGCGATGGCAGTTCGCCAATTATTTCAAAGTTAAAAGAGCCGAAAAACATAGTAATGTTAATTATTGCGGTATGTTTTGTGGCATTTTTGTTCGTTGGTGGCGATAGAAGCAAGAAAAAGCAAAAAAACGATAGCATTGAAGATGAAATTGCAAGCGAGGTTAGCGATATTGATATGACAATGAGCGATACTTCCCTCGTTGAAGATGCAACAACTGTCTCAGTCAAGCCAAAGAAAAAGGAAGAACATGCGGACTCACTGAAAGATATTGAGCTGCCAAATCTTGATATTCACATGCCGGAAATTAAACAGGAAGATGTTGACCTTGTGCCCAAAATTCCCGAGCCAAAGCTATCAGCAGATGACAAGAGTGATGCAAAACCCAGCGAAAAAGCAAAAGATATTGATATTCAAGAAATTGCCGTTCGTGATAAAGACGATAAAATCATCAAAAAAAATGAACCGCCAATTGAAATTGAGGTGAAAAAGAAAAAGCGAGATCCGGTACCAAAAAATGACGGTGCAGTGCAAAAATCTCTCATAACGGATTTTAGTAACGGGGTTGAAACGCAGGTTAAGCAAAAAAATAAGAAAAATGCACACGATTTTATTTTCATGGATACTGACCTTGACATTGAAAAAGAGGATGAAAAATCCGTGATATCGGCAACTCGCATTCAAAATCCTGAGAATGTCGTATCGCAGGGGAGAATTATTGACGCCGTACTTGAAACTGCGGTAAATTCGTCAATTTCCGGTCAAGTTCGTGCGATTGTGACTCGCGATGTTTATGCGGAGGTTGGTCGCAATGTGCTGGTGCCAAAAGGAACGAGGCTTTACGGTGAATACGGTGCAGCAAGCACAAGTGCAGGCGGTGCAGCAGGCAGTGGTGCGAATTCAGGAGGAAGGATCGTGATTAAATGGTCTCGAATTATGCGTCCAGACAATGTATCAGCAACTATTGATAGCTATGCTTCTGATCAATTTGGTCGCTCGGGCGTTTCTGGTCAGGTTGATAGTAACTATATCGGCGGCATTGCATCATCGGTTTTACTAAGTACAATTCCTTTAGTTACCACAATTGTTGCAAATGCAATAACCAACACGAATCCACAAACTGTTACAGTTGGGGCAAATACAGGTGCAACGACCGTTGTTCAAGATCCCGTGAACATCGCAACGCAGGCGTTCACGAAGTCGGTTGGAACCGTAATTTCAGACATTACAAAAAATGCTATAAATACACAGCCAACAATTACGCTTGACCAAGGTACTCGTGTTAAAGTTTTGGTTAATAAAGATATCAAACTTCCAACATACAAACCACTTGTTAAGGCTTCCGGGTCGGCGTTTTCGGAATAGAGTTATGTAATATCGTTGGTAAACCAAAGCTTGAAACGGCAATTATTAGCGTTTCGCCAAGTGTGTCAAAACCTCGGTATGATGCTAAAATTGCAGTAACAGTATTGTTTATGTGTGTTTGCGAGTATGTTGTTGTGTTGTATTCGGTGGAGTAAATCGATTTCGTTATAAGACTTTCAATAGTTATACCAAGAAAAAGCATAAGGCAGAAAAGCGACAGGCATATGATTACCATTGGTATTATTTCAGATTTACTACTTTTTTTATTAGCACCGTGTTCGTGAGTTTTAGTGTGAACGGTGTGCAGAATGAAGAATGATAAAAAGGAGCCAATCACAATTTCAGTTAGTGCTACATCTGATGCGTTATATTGTTGATATATCACAAAAAGAGGCAGGGAAATTATACTGAGAAAATAGAGAGAGATAACAGTTTTTTGAGAAAAAACTGTAAAAAAAACAAATATAGCGTAAAAAAGTATTGTTAAAAATGGTATGAGCATTCGTTATGCAACATGTTTTTTAACAGCTTCTACAATTTTTACAAATTCAGATTCATTGTGAAGAGCTAAATCAGCAAGAATTTTTCGATCAAGAAGAATTCCAGATTTTTTAAGACCGTTCATAAATGTTGAATATTTTAAACCATGAAGGCGAACTGCGGCATTAATCCTTTGAATCCAAAGAGAGCGATAGTCTCTTTTTTTAATTTTTCTACCAACATAAGCGTATTCCCAAGATTTCTGAAGTCTACGAATAGCAATTCTGAAACATGATTTTGCACGACCACGGAATCCTTTGGTTTGTTCTAGGACTTTTTTGTGCCTTCTGTGCGAGGTAACTCCTCTTTTTACTCTTGACATATTACTTAATTAAACAAATATTTTTTAATGATTTTCGCAACTTCCGGTTTGCAAGTGATTGGACCCTTGCTTGCGCGTAGGAGTTTTTTTGATCTATTTCCTTGGTTGTGACGGCGTTTAGCTGCGTAACGAATGACAAGGCCAGTAGCGCTAAATTTAAAACGCTTTTTTGCACTGGATTTTGTTTTTAACTTCGGCATTTTTTTAAAAAAATTGTTTCATAAAACTCAACTAAGGAAATTCAATTGTCAAGCATTTTTATTTTTTCGCAATCTCAGCTTCAATAATTGTGATGAAGTTTTTTGTGGATTTTTTTTCAATCACTTTATCGTTAATATAAACGGTTGGTGTGCCGGTAATTTTCAAAATTTTTGAGTATTCATACGATGCTTTGATGATTGTTTTATCATCAAAATTCTTTATGCAATCAGAATTAATTCCCTTAATTGCGAGGAATTTTTGCTGGTAATTTTCTACGAGGAATGCGTCCTGTTTTGAGTAAATTTCGTGCATAGTCGCAAGTGGATTTTCACTGCAATGAACGACTTTGCTGGCAAAAAGTGCGAGTTTATCAAGCGGAAAATCTTTGTGTATAAACAGAACTTTTCCAGTTTTGATATACATCTTATCCAACATTGGAAAGACATTTTTGTAAAGATTTGCACAGTGAAAGCAGGAGTAGGAATCAAAAACAACAACTCGAACCTTGGCTTTTTTGTTGCCAAATTGAATATCCCCCGTGTTTGGTGCAAGAAGCTCCTCTTTTGTACGAAGAACTTCCTGCGGCAACGCAATGTTTAAATTTGATTTGGCAAGAACGCAAAATTGAAGAAGTAAAACTGCGATTACAATTCTCATGTGCTTGATATCAATAGTATTAGCGTTGAGTTAGCAAATGTGCGATATCTTGACCTGACTCTTGATCAACAGATTTCATGCTCAACTTAATTCTTTGACCATCATCGTGAAGAACTTTCACAAAAACTGAATTTCCTTCCGAAACAACATCTGAAACGGCTTCAACCCTGCTATCGCAAAGTTCGCTTATGTGAACCATTCCTGTTTTTCCGTGGAAAAATTCAATAATTGCACCGTGCTCGATAACTTTCACAACTTTACCTTTGTGAATTGAGCCTGTTTCAACATCAAATGCGATACGTCCAACCATTTCGTAGGCTTTATCAATTGAAGCTTGCGAGCTTGAAAAGATTGAAACCGTGCCGTCATCTGCAATTTCAACAGTTGCACCGGAAGTTGCACAGATATCTTTGATAACTGAACCACCTTGCCCAATTACACCGCGAATTCTATCTTTCTTGATTGAGAAAGTTTTAATTTTTGGGGCGGAATCTGCCATTGTAAGTGAAGGTGTTGAAATTGCAGCATTCATTATGTTTAAAATGTGAGTCCTTCCCGCTTCAGCTTGTTTAATTGCGTTGCGAAGAATTTCAACTGTAATACCAATAATTTTGATATCCATTTGAAGTGCAGTTAGACCATCTTTGGTTCCTGCAACTTTAAAGTCCATGTCTCCAAGGTGGTCTTCGTCTCCCATGATATCAGAAAGAACTGCGAACCTTTCCCCTTCTTTAACAAGTCCCATTGCAATTCCCGAAACTGCACCTGCGGTTGGAATTCCACCTGCCATAAGAACGAGCGATGTTGCACAAACTGTTGCCATTGAAGAAGAGCCATTTGATTCCAAAATTTCGGAAACTACGCGTTTTGTGTATGGGAAAACTTTTTTTGAAGGTAAAATGTTCACAATAGCCTTTCTTGCCAAATTTCCGTGACCAACCTCTCTTCTGCCAACGCCCATCATACGAGCAACCTCACCAACGGAATATCCCGGGAAGTTGTAGTGCAACATGAAGTCATCTTTTGAAAATGAGGCGATTGAGTCAAGCATTTGTTCGTCAGTTGTGCTTCCAAGTGTTAGCACTGCTAAAGCTTGAGTTTCCCCACGTGTGAAAAGTGCGGAACCGTGTGTCATTGTTAATGGTTGAAGTTCAATTTCAATTGGGCGAACTTGTTCAAGAGAGCGACCATCAATACGAACTTTTTCATCAAGAATTCTGTTGCGAACGAAGTCTTTTTCAATTTTGTGGAAAAGTTCCAAAATTTGTGCTTTTTCTTGGGGAGTAGTCTCTTCTTTGATAAATTCAGCTTCAAGTTTTGTAGAAGCTTCTTTAAGGGCAGAAACTCTTTTTTGTTTTTCAATAATGGAATAAGCTGCCTTAACATCGTTCCAGATGAATGCTTTTAGTGTTGCGTAAAGTTCTTTTGTGCAAGTGGTTGGAATGGAAAAACGCTCTTTTGGGTTTGCAGTATTTGAAGATGTTGTAAATTTTTCAAGTAAATCGGTTAATTCACCAATCGCACCAAGACCAAATTCAATTGATTCAATCACTTGTGTTTCAGGAAGTTCTTTAATTTCAGATTCTACCATCAAAATTGAATCACGAGTACCAGCAACGAAAATATCGAGTTTTTCATATTCAGGGGTAATTGGCGAATTGTTCACATAAAAACCATTTTCGGACAGTCCAATTCTTATACCGGCAATTGTTGCATCGACTGGTGCTCCTGAAATTTTCAGTGCAGCCATTGCCCCAAGCAGTGCTGGAACATCTGTTGAAGAGTTTTCTTCGTAAGACATAACCGTGCAAATTACTTGAATTTCACTGTTAAATGATTCTTCAAAAATTGGGCGAATTGAGCGATCAATCAGGCGAGAAATAAGAACTTCGCGATCCGAAGGTTTTGATTCTCTTTTCAAAAATCCACCTGGAATTTTACCATTTGCGTAAAACTTTTCTTGATAAACTACTGTCAATGGAAGGAAATCGCTTGTGGAATCCTTATTTTTTTTGTAACAAACCGTGCAAAAAACTTGAGTTTTACCAAATGTGACCATAACTGCACCGTCTGCTTGGCGTGCCATTTTACCAGTTTCAAGCGTTAATTCCTTGCCGTGGAAATTTATTGTTTCTTTTACAACATTAAACATATTTTTTTTATTTTTACTTACTTTTTTAAATCAACAATCTTCTAATTCCAAAAAAAATTAAAAGCAAGTGAAAGTTTTCAGCTTAATTTGTGTAAATAAAAAAACCGATGTTCCACCGTGTGAGTGTCGTTTTCAGTATGCGAATTTTTTCGCTGTTTATCGACTGCTTTTGGTCGCTTAATTTTAGATTACAAAGGTGTAAATTTTTCAATCCAACAAAGGCATTTTCGCTGAAAATCTTGCTTTTTACAAGGGATAGATGCGTGGCAATTTCCTCAATTTTTGGGAAGTGAAATGTTGAAATTCCAAGCGTTTCATAAACATTTGCAAGGCTTCCATTTAATGGAATTGAGGCGATAAAAACCCCGTTCACACTCAACAAAGACTTAATATTTGCAATAGTCTCGCCCAAATTTTCCGCCCATTGAAGGGACATTGAGGAAGTTATGACATCAAACTTTTGCTCAAATTTCAGTGGTGTGTTGAAGTTCACTTGCTTAGTTTCTGCAAATTGCTGTGCAATAGAAAGTGAGCGTTTATTCGCATCAATTTGAAGGATTTTTTCCGATGCAAACCCTTTTTCTATCAGCTTTTGAGCAATAAAACCCGTACCGCACCCAATATCGAGTATTGAGGAAGAATCGCAAGGTTTTTTTGCTAATATTTCAACAAGATGTGTGGCGATAATCTTTTGTAAAACACCGTTTTGAGTATAATTCATATCTATCATAAACTTGCTTTTGCAATTGCTGTTGCTTTTTGAACGCATTCGGCATATTCCTTCTCTGGGTTGGAATCGTATACTACTCCCGCACCAGACTGCGTGTGTATCACTCCATTTTTGATTAAAGCCGAGCGAAGCACTATACAAGTTTGGAGGATTTCTGCGGAGATATACCCAACTGTGCCTGCGTAAAAGTCTCTGCTAACAGTTTCAAGTTCGGAAATAATTTGCATTGCACGAATTTTTGGAGCACCAGAAAGTGTTCCGGCAGGAAGACCAGACCGCAGAATGTCAACCATATCAACTGAATGTGATTTTATACCGCTAACGGTAGAACTTATGTGCATAACATGGGAATATTTTTCAATTTCCATTTGTTTTTCAACGAAAACTTCGCTTGCAACCTTACCAACATCGTTGCGACCCAAATCAAGAAGCATCAAGTGTTCGGAAATCTCTTTTGCGTCTGATAACAAAATTTGTGAGTTTATAGCATCTTCTTCGTCATTTTTCCCACGCTTAATTGTTCCTGCGAGTGGTCGAAGTGTTATTTTTTCCTCCTTACAATTGATTAAAATTTCAGGACTTGCACCAATTAAGCTAAACTGCTCCCCGTTGTGATTAGAGGAAAAATAGAACATATATGGCGATGGATTGATTGATTTTAACTGGTTGTAAAATTCCGTTGGGTGTTTTTGGTATTGCTTATAAAACCGAATTGAAGGCACAATTTGGAAGATATCGCCTTTTTTTATGTATGCAATTGATTTTTCAACCATTTTGCAGTAATCGTCTTTAGTTATGTTGGAATAAAAACCAAGGTTTTCGTGGAAATTTCCGTGGATTTTAGCATCATTTTTGGTTTGAGATGGTATGAATGGTTGAGGGTTTTGGATTTGATCAAAAATTTCGGAAATGTTATCGTTTTGAGTGAAGATTGAGACTATATGTACTAACCTTGCTTCATTTTCAATAATGACAAGATTTTTTGGAAGAAACATCATGCCTTCGGGAACTAGTTGCGTTTCCCCGCAGTGAATTGATGGTTCAATTTCACGCACGATGTTGTATGGTAAAAAACCAAAAAGCGACCCAACCATTGGAAGTTTATCATGCAAAAGATGGGAAAGTTCACGAATTGCCACTTTTATATCATCAAGAATATTCATGCCTGAAAAGGCAAAATGCGTTCCGAATGCTAGGATTGAGTATCTACCTTTTTTCACGGAATTGCTTGCAGATTCAAGGAAGCAAAAGGTTTCGTTGGCATTTTCAATTGCAGGAATTAGAGCAAATGGAATGTCTTGAATAGAAGTTGAAAAGCTTTGCGGTGAATATGTTTGAACTTTTGCAGAAAATTGTTTGAAATTTAAAGATTCCAAGTTTAAAGATTTCATTGTATCAAGTATTATACTTCTTAACTTAATCAAAAGCACGATGAACGAAAAATCAAGTAAAAATCCAAATAACATTCATTGCATAATTTTAGCGGCTGGAATGGGCACAAGAATGCAGTCCAAGAAAAGCAAAGTTTTGCATGAAGTGAGCGGAAAACCTATGATTCAAATCGTCACCGAGCTTGCAAGATCTGTTGCAGAAAATATCACGGTCATTGCGTCGAATGAAAATCGAGAGGATATTGCTAAAATTTTAAAAAACGAGACAATTTTAATTCAAAGTGACCGCCTCGGAACAGGACATGCAGTGCTTGTCGCCATTCATGAAATTGAAAAATCAAACGCAGAAAAAGTGGTGATTTTATACGGCGATACACCGCTTATCACATCATCAACAATTGAAAAAATGGCACTTGAAAGCAATGATATCACTTGCCTTGGGTTTGAGGAATTTGACAATTTGAATAAATATGGCAGGCTGATTATCGACGAAGGTTCGGCAAATTTGCATAATAACGAGCGTGGAAGATTGCTTGAAATTGTGGAATATAAGGATTCTACTCCCGAGCAAAAGCAAATCACAATTTGCAATTCTGGCGTAATTTGTGCTGCCAAATCAACCCTGATCAACGCACTCAAGCAACTTCAACCATCGCAAGTTACAGGTGAATATTATTTGACTGATATTATTGCAATTGCAAATGATAGCGGCGAAAAATGCGGATTTATTAAGTGCGAAAAATCAGAAGTTCTTGGCGTAAATTCACGAGAAGACCTCGCCAAAGTTGATAAAATTATGCAAAAGCGGATAAAATCTCTTCATATGCAAAATGGCGTGACTTTTTTACTTCCTAAAACAAGTTATGTGTTTTTGGGGACTAAAATTGGCAAAGATGTTATAATTCAGCCAAATTGCTTTATCGGGCATAATGTGAAAATTGAAGATGCTGTGGAAATTCGTGCGTCGAGTTATCTTGAAGGGTGCATTGTGGAATCTGGTGCATTTGTTGGACCATTCGCCCGAATTCGCCCAAACACAATTATTCAAGAAAACGCAGGAATTGGCAACTTTGTTGAGGTTAA
>CANKQN010000003.1 GCA_947485035.1 Rickettsiales bacterium
CTTTTTCTCTTCTTCCAAACGCTCCGCTTCTTGTTTTACACGCTCCTCTTCCAAACGTTCTTTAATTAAAGTTTCAACAACGCTCTCTAAATATGTATCAAATTTTAGGCTACGCACGTGGGGGTAGTCGTCTTTACAACCCAATTCTATAAATGCACCACCAAACCACTCGTCTTTAAAACCTGCCATTTTGCTTTCAAGGAAATTCTTCAATTCTTTTTTCCACTCATAAACATAGCAACTGTGTTTTCTTGTGCGAACAAGAACTTGAAGATACCCTTGCGTTTCAAGAAATTCCTTGCAGGCGGTTTTGAAATTTCGGTCAAATTCTTCACTCCGCTTCTTCATTTCCAAAAGATTTTTCTCCCTTTCCAAACGCTTCGCTTCACGAAACTTCTCCCCTATACGCTCCGCTTCACGAAATTTTTCTGCGGCGGCGGAAAAAATAAACCACAGCACAACACCAACGCAGGCAACAAAAACCACAGCAAAAATACCCCAAAACAAATCTTCCATACAATACCAAAATTCAATTTCACAAACTCAAAACCACGCAAAAGCAAAAGTCAAAGGAACTCTTTGGAGGGAGAATAAATTATTATTGGTTAAAATTCTTCTTGACATTTCCACATTTTATTTTTGTTGTTTGATACATGTATGGCGGGCGTAGCTCAGTTGGTAGAGTAGTAGTTTGTGGATCTATTGGTCGCGGGTTCAAGCCCCGTCGCTCGCCCCATGAAATAATTTTTAAAATGAGTAAAAAATGAGAGAAGCTCCAAGCAATCTTCACAGCAAGTATTCAGTGTGGACAGGTTGGGTTGGTGGAATGACACTCATCGTTCTTGCATTTTTCATAACACTTACATTTGTCTCATACACTCCCGTTGATGTCTATTCCAGCAAACTTGATATGATTTTTAACCAAGGTGGGAAGCTTGGATCTGGTATTGCACACTTTTTTCTGCAATATTTTGGTCTATCAGCATGTCTTCTTCCATTTTTCATGTTCACATGGGGAATTATTGCGTTTTACAAGCAAAGGATTGAAAACATTGCAACAAAAATTACATTTGCCATTTCAAGTATAATATTCACCGCATTTCTTTTGGCACACCTTCACAACATTGAAAACATGTTCTCGTTTTTGATAGGTGGATATTGCGGATATATGTTAAATTCCGTTTTTTCAGAAACAATATTTTTCTTCCCAATATATATCATAATCGCAATAGTCTCGCCATTAATTATTCTCTCATCCTCCGGAATTCACACATTTGACATTCCAAGCAAGGTTGTAAAAATTATTGGATTCATATTCGCGCAATTTCAACCAGAAGCACCAAAACCCGCAACAGATGAAGAGCCGCTGTTTAGATCTGTCACAAAGGAACAGCAGCGTCAAATTCGAAGCCAAAACATCAACGAAGTTCGCCACAACGCAATGGTTGCAAATGTTAAAGTTCCAACAACAAAATTGAATGATCTGCTTGATGAAAGACCAGTGCCAAACAGGGAGACTCGCCAAGAAGCAACGATTAAAAAAGTTGTCCCACTGCGAAATAAAGACTACATTCCTCCTGAAATAAGCTTTCTTGCGAAAAATTCTTCGGAAAATAATAAAAAAAATGCAGAAAGTAACAAACAAGCGGAGGCAATGCAGTCCAAATTAACACAAGTGTTGATAGACTTTGGCATTGAAGGCGAAATTGTGTCGTATTCAGTGGGTCCCGTTATTACAATGTTTGAATTTGAGCCAAAGGCGGGAATTCGTTCATCAAGAATAATTGGTCTCTCGGAAGATATCGCCCGTTCGTTAAAGGCAAAGTCGGCAAGAATTAGCATTATTCCAGATAAATCATCCTTAGCAATTGAAATTCCAAACATTGAAAGGGAGATTGTTTACTTCCGCGAATTAATTGAATCGGATAGCTATAATGATTCCAAACACGCACTGCCACTTTGTTTGGGGAAGGATATTTCAGGACGACCAATTATTGTTGATCTTTCTAAAATGCCACATTTATTAGTTGCAGGAACAACGGGTTCTGGGAAATCAATTGGGATAAATTCAATGATTATGTCGATCCTTTACAAACTTTCGCCGGACGAATGCAAGTTGATTATGATTGACCCAAAAATGCTGGAACTTTCGGTATACGAGGGCATTCCACACTTGATGACTCCAGTTGTCACCGACCCTGAAAAGGCAGCATTAACTCTTCAATGGGTAACAAAAGAAATGGAGAAGAGGTATAAAATGATGGCAAAAATTGGCGTTAGAAACATTTTCAACTATAATTCACATATTGAGGAAAATAAAAATTTGAACACTATGGAATCTCAAGGAGCAGAAAGCTTTGATGCAAAGCATTCACGAGACGACGACGCAAACCAAGGCAAAAAACTGCCGTATATTATTGTTATTGTAGACGAAATGGCCGACCTTATGCTTACAGCAGGAAAAACGGTTGAAGCTTCAATTCAACGTCTTGCACAAATGGCACGGGCGGCGGGAATTCACATTATTATGGCAACTCAAAGGCCATCGGTTGATGTCATAACGGGCATTATAAAGGCGAACTTTCCAACAAGGATATCGTTTCAGGTTACATCAAAAATTGATTCACGAACGATTTTAGGTTATCAAGGTGCGGAATCGCTTCTTGGCAAGGGGGATATGCTTTATATGCCAACTGGGAGTAAAACTTATCGTGTTCACGGACCTTTTGTTGATGATAAAGAGGTTGGGAAAGTTGTGCAATATTTGAAGCAGAATTATCCGAATCGCGACCCTAATTACGGCAGGATTAACCTTGAAATTGAAAAAACACTGAATGCAAGCGAAGCAGAAGACGATTCCGACGAAAGCGACATATATAAGCAAGCCGTTGCAATTGTGCGTGAAGAACGCAAAGCATCAATAAGCTATCTTCAACGCAGACTGAGGATTGGCTACAACAAAGCGGCAAATTTTATTGAGCAAATGGAAATGGACGGAATAGTTTCGTCGCAAGACCACACAGGTAAAAGAGTTGTGATTGAGTGAGGAAGAAGTTTATAAAATTTCTTGACAATTAAAATGCAGACAATTACACTTCAAAAAGAGTGGGGCGGTGGCGGAGTGGCCAATCGCAGCAGACTGTAAATCTGCCGACGCAAGTCTACGCAGGTTCGAATCCTGCCCTCCCCACCATTAATTTTCTTTGCACAAATGCAGAACTTAATATCCGATTCAACACTTCTCACTAAGAAATTAATATCATTCCCAAGTATTACGCCTGAAACGGGCGATAGTCTTGATTTTATGGCAGAATTATTGCGTGAAATTGGCTTTAATGTTGTCATGAAAAAGTTCGATGACATTGATACTTCATCAAAACCAACTTGGAATATTTATGCTTACACGAAAAAATCGCCAGCACGCAACCTGACATTCATCGGACACCTTGATGTCGTTCACTCAGGGCATCACACCGACTGGACATATCCACCGTTTGAACCAACGGTTGATAACGGAATACTTTATGGCCGTGGTGCGTGCGATATGAAAGCTGCAATTGCGTGTTTTTGTGTGGCATCGGCAAAATTTGCGAAGGACAATCACGACTGTGGAATTTCAATGCTACTTACATACGACGAAGAAGGAAATGCCATTAACGGCACGAAGAAAATGCTCCAATTTTTACACAACGAAGGCTTCACATTTTCCGACGCAATAACCGGCGAACCAACATGTTCCAAAGAGCTTGGCGACACAATTAAAATTGGGAGGCGTGGAAGTGTAAATTTCACGATTGAAATTATTGGAAAGCAGGGACATGCGGCTTATCCTGAGTTTGCAAAAAACCCGAACTATACCGCATGCAAAACAATTCTTGCATTAAAAAATTACGAATTTGACCGTGGAAACAAAAATTTTCAGGCGACAAACCTTGAAATCACAGGCATTGAAACGTCAACGAAAGAGACAAATGTCATTCCAAATACCATAAAAATTCTGTGCAATGTGCGCTTTAATGACGAACACACATCTCAAATAATTATCGCAAAAATCAAGGAAATTGTTGAAACGAATGTGCGTGATTGCGTTTTCAAAATTGAAACGAAGGTTTCAGGCGAATCGTTTTCTTTGAAAGGTGACGCACTGGCGGAAATGATGAAAATTGCCGTGAAAAAAGTGACGGGAGTTGATGCAGAGTTTTCAACGTCTGGTGGAACAAGTGACGCAAGATTCATGAAGGACTACGCAAACATTGTGGAATTTGGCGTCTTGAACAAGACTGCTCACAAAATTGATGAACACGTTCCAGTTTCACACATTGAGGGCTTGACGGCGGTGTATCGTGAGTTTATCGGGAGTTTTGTCGTTTAAGATATTTCATAATTGTTTGTATATCTTTCGCATATTTTTTCTTTTTAATTCTAATAGCTCTTTTTTGATGATGACTCCCATAGCAAAGAGATGCGGTCATTATTACAACCGAAAAACCAAAGTATATCCAGAAAAAACACGATAGATAATAATAAACGCGAAAAATGCCAGTTGAGTTTGAGTAGAAGTCGACAAAATGCCTGACAAAATCCGGAAGGATTAAGTTCAGACATTTATCAACAAGAGACATGTTTTAGTTTTTTTGTGATTCAGCAAGAATGCGGTCAACCACAAGACCAGTTCCCGCAGGAATAATTTTCCCCATAACAACGCTTTCTTTAACACCGCGAAGATTATCAACGCGACAAGAAATAGCTGCGTCTGTAAGAACTTTGGTTGTCTCTTGGAATGAAGCCGAGGAAATGAATGAGTCGGTTTGAAGTGAAGCTTTTGTGATACCTTGAAGAACGGGCTTTGCAATAACTTTATTTCCGCCGTTTTGTTCAATTTCCGCATTAATTTGGTGAAGAACATTGCGTGAGACCTTTTGGAACTTGAATAAGTTGGAATCGCCAGCTTCGATAACTTCATATTTTTGAAGCATGTATTTGATGATAACTTCGATGTGTTTGTTGTTAATTTTCACACCTTGCAGTTTGTATACCGACTGAATTTCCTCAATCATGTACTCAATCAAGGCATCAACACCACCAACTTCAAGAATATCGTAGACATTTCTTTCACCAACAACAACAGTTTCACCTTTCAAAATGTGAGCACCAATATGCACAGCAATTCTTGCGTTGCCTTGCGCCGAAATATTAACGATTTCGCCGGTTGCGGAATCTTGAATTGCGATTTTTTTCTTGGTTTTGAAGTTTTTGATCTCCATGATAATTCCATCAAATGGTGAGATAATTTCAGGATTTTTTGGTTTGCGAGCCTCAAAAATATCAACAACCCTTGGAAGACCACCAGTGATGTCTTTGGTTTTTTGTGCAGACATTGGCAATTGTGCAACGATATCACCAGTTGAAATAACCACACCTTCGTGTAGGTAAATGTTTGTTCCAATTGGCAGGTAGTATATTGCATCGTGTCCTGTTGCTGTTTTTACAATTTGCCCATTTACTTCAAATTTAATCGCAGGATGCATTGAAGATTCAATTATTGTTTTAATTGAAGCGCCAGATGTTTCATCGTAAGCTTCTTGGTATGAAACATTTCGAACAAAGTCAACAAAAATTGCCTTACCAGTGTATTCGGAAATAATTGGTGTTGAGTGAACATCTACTGATGCGATTTTTTCACCTTTTTGCACTTTTTGACCTTCCTTAACAAAAAGCTTTGCACCGTATGATATTTTATATTTATTCACGCGTGAATCAACTGTTACAACTGAAACATGGGCAGAATTTGTTACGACAACTTGCTCGCCTTGTGAATTCACGACGAATTGTAGGTTGTCAAATATTACAGTTCCTTCGTATTCAGATTCAACAAGCGGTTTTTGAATGCCACGCAAAGCCACACCACCAGAGTGGAATGTTCTCATTGTTAATTGAGTTCCCGGTTCTCCGATTGACTGAGCAGCGATAATTCCCACTGCTTGACCAATTGAAGTATAGCCACCTGAGGAGATATCTTTACCATAACATTTTACACAAACGCCATATTCAAGATTACATTTAATTGGTGTACGGACAAAAATTTCGTTAATTTCAGCTTCAACAAGTTCTTGTGATTTTTCAAATGAAATCATTTCACCCGCCTTAACGATAATTTTTCCAGCATGTAGGATATCACGAAGGGCAACTCTACCACTGGCAAGATGTCCTGCCGATTCAACGATTTTACCATCTTGAAAGCGAGATTTCAATTCAATACCCTCGATAGTGCCACAGTCTTGTTCAACAACCACACAGTTTTGTGCAACATCGACAAGTCTTCTTGTAAGATAACCAGCATCGGCAGTTTTAAGGGAGGTATCTGCAAGACCTTTTCTTGCTCCGTGTGCGGAGTTGAAATATTCACCAACTTTTAAACCTTGTTTGAAGTTCGAAAGAATTGGTGTTTCAAGAATTTCACCTGATGTTTTTACCATCAAACCACGCATACCCGCAAATTGTTTCAGCTGAGTGATTGAGCCCCTTGCTCCTGAATTTACAATTGTAAAGACAGTGTTGATTTTTGATGTATCAGAGCCTTTTTGGAAGCCGATCATCATGTCGCTTGCAACTTGATCTGTACATTCATGCCAGATATCAGTTACCTTGTTGTATTTTTCACGAGCAGTAATGTAGCCTTCTGCGAATTGTTTTTCGTATGCTTCAACTTTTGTCATAGATTCTGCAACACGCGCATCTTTTGTTGAGGGAACGAGAATGTCATCCTTACCCACTGAAATTCCAGACATTGTTGACCATGTGAAGCCAAGTCTCATAATATTATTCGCACACTCAGCAAGGAAACCTTGTGAAAAGTGTGTGTTTATTGACTTTAATAACTCAGCAACATCAGATTTTGCAAAGCATTTATTGAAAAACGAGAACGGAATTTTGCTTTGTTCGCCAAGAATTGTGTAAAGCTTAACTCGTCCTGCCACTGTTGTGTATTTCGTAGATTTTCCATCAACGCAGTGAATAAATTCAATTTCAGAGTTAATTGTTATGTGCTGTGAATCGAGCGCCTTGTCAATCTCATCAACGGATGAAAACTTGATTGGGCATTTTGGAAGATCGTTTGCAAGGCGTGTCATGTAGTAAATCCCAAGGATGACATCTTGCGTTGGCACGATGATTGGATCGCCACTTGATGGGCTTAATGTGTTGTTTGTTGACATCATCAAAACACGAGCTTCCATACGAGATTCAACCGAAAGTGGGACGTGGACGGCCATTTGGTCGCCATCGAAATCGGCGTTAAATGCTGTACAAACAAGCGGGTGCAGTTGGATTGCTTTTGTTTCAATCAAAATTGGCTCGAATGCTTGAATACCAAGTCTGTGAAGTGTTGGGGCACGATTCAAAAGAACTGGGTGATTTTTCACAACTTCTTCCAAAATTTGCCAAACGATAGGGTCTTCTTCATCAATTAAGTCTTTTGCGGCTTTGATTGATTTTGCAATACCGTAAAGTTCAAGTTTTGAGTAAATAAATGGCTTGAAAAGTTCAAGAGCCATAACTTTTGGAAGTCCACATTGATAAATTTCAAGATTTGGACCAACGGTAATAACTGAACGACCGGAGTAGTCGACCCTTTTACCCAGAAGGTTCTGTCTGAATCGACCTTGTTTTCCGCTCAAAATTGAGCTTAGAGATTTGAAAACTCTTCCGCTTGCATTTGTAATTTTGGTGCGACGATCATTATCAAACAATGCATCGACTGATTCTTGCAACATGCGTTTTTCATTTTTGATAATGATATCAGGTGCGTCAAGGTCTAGCAATGTTTTTAGACGGTTATTTCTGTTAATCACACGGCGGTAAAGTTCATTTAAATCTGATGATGCAAATTTACCTGTGTCAAGCATGACAAGCGGACGCAGATCTGGTGGTAGAACTGGGATAACATCAAGAACCATCAACTGTGGTTTGTTGCCGGAATTGAGGAAATCGTTGATAATGTTTACTCTTTTTACAATCGAGTTTCTTTTAATCAAAGATGATGTTGCCTTTAATGCTTCAAGGCCAAGCTCTTTTTCGCGAGGAAGGTCTAGTGATGATAGAAGGTTTTTGATCGCCTCAGCACCAATTCCAACTGTAAAAGTGTCTTCGCCATATTTATCAAGCGCATCATCGTATTCGGATGGCAACATTGTTGTTCCTTTTGCAAGTGGCGAACTTCCAGGGTCCGTTACTATGTATTTATTGAAGTGGATTACATTTTCAACCTCTTTAAGTTGAATGTCCAGAAGTGTTGCAATTCTTGAAGGAAGTGAGTGCAAGAACCAAGTGTGAACAACGGGCGAAACAAGTTTAATGTGACCCATTCTTTCGCGTCGAACAGAAGATTTTGTAACTTCAACACCACATTTTTCACAAACGATACCCTTGTATTTAATTTTGCGATATTTTCCACATAAACACTCGTAATCTCTGATTGGTCCAAAGATTTTAGCGCAAAAAAGACCATCTTTTTCAGGCTTGTATGTGCGATAGTTGATGGTTTCCGGTTTTGTAACTTCACCATAAGACCATTGCATAATGTCCTCAAGCGTTGCTATCCCGATTTTAACACTATTGAATGTGTTCTTATCAAAGAATTCTCTTGGTGTAATCTCCGACATAGTCTAGTAAAAATTTATTTTAATTTTTTATATTTCTTCGTTGTAGTCAAGCTCAACATTTAAGCCCAGTGAACGCAGTTCTTTGATCATAACATTGCAAGATTCAGGTGTACCATACTTAACGGTGTAGTCCCCACGAACAATCGATGTGTACATTGCAGATCTTCCTTGAATATCATCGGATTTAACTGTGAGCATTTCTTGAAGAATGTAAGCCGCACCGTGTGCTTGAACAGCCCAAACCTCCATTTCTCCAAATCTTTGACCACCATCGTACTTACTTCCACCAAGTGGTTGCTGAGTAACGAGAGAGTAAGGACCAACTGACCTTGCATGGTATTTCTCTTCAACAAGGTGGTGAAGTTTAAGCATGTACATAACGCCGACGGTTACATCTCTTGCAAATTTTTCACCTGTTAGACCATCATAAAGAGGGAATTTTCCGGTTTGATTCACGCCAAGTGCTTCGAAAACTCGCGAAATATCAGCATCTGATGCTGACTGAAATGACGATGTTGAAACTTTTACACCATCTTTCCATTTTTTGATATTACTTTTGAAATCATCAGCAGGAAGGTTTTGCAGAGTTCTTATATCTGCTTTATCGCCAAATGCCTTACCCAAAAGTGCAAGAATATCCTCCTTAGCATTCTTTTCTTCAAGCATAGAATTCAATTTTTGACCAAGCAACCTTGATGCCATACCAAGATGAACCTCAAGAATTTGACCAATATTCATACGGTTTGCGATACCAAGTGGATTCAAAACGATATCAACAGGCGTTCCATCTTCAAGATATGGCATATCTTCAGCGGGTAAAACCACTGAAACAACACCTTTGTTGCCGTGTCTACCAGACATTTTATCACCTGGTTGAAGCTTTCTTTTGATCGCAATATATACCTTAACAGACATCAACACACCATTTGGTAAATCGTTACCATTAACAATGTTTTCGATGCGATCCTCGCATTCTTTTTTGTTGTCATCAATTGCTTTTGTGTAAATATCCTTCATGTTATTGATGATATTTTGCACTTCGTCACCTTCAAGAACAAATTTTAGTTTGTCTTTTAGTGGGAATTTTGCAAGCTCTTCTGATGATATTTTGGAATTAAAATTCTTCACTTTGCTTGTGGCGATAACTGTGTTTTGAAGAATAAGAGCGTCAACGGATTCTGCGAAAGTTTCGTTTATTATCTCATTTTTCTTGTCAAATTCACGCTTAATTTTTGTGATTGAAGTTGTGTCAATTTCCTTAGCACGCTCAACTTTGTTCACACCACCTTTTGTGAAAATTTTAACATTAACAATATTACCAGCAATTCCCGGTGGCACTATTAGTGATGTGTTTTTCACACGACTGTTGCGTTCGCCAAAAATCGCTTTAAGTAATTTTTCTTCAGCAGTAAGAACATCTTCGTTTTTTGGAGTCACTTTCCCAACAAGAATATCGCCGGCTTCAACATATGAACCGATGTTAATAATGCCGGATTCATCAAGTTTTGCAAGAATTTCATCGGAAATATTTGGGATATCGCGAGTAATTTCTTCCGCTCCAAGACGAGTGTCACGAACAACTGCCTCAAATTCTTTAATATGAACTGAGGTAAATATGTCAGATTTTGCAACTCTTTCGGATATAACGATAGCATCTTCAAAGTTATATCCCTTCCATGATGAGAAGGCAGCAAGAAGGTTTTGACCAATCGCCAATTCGCCATCCTGTGTACTTGGGCCGCTCGCCAAAATATCGCCTTTTTGAACATATTCACCAATGTTGACAATAACATTATGGTTGAAACATGTGCTTTGGTTCGTTCTGTTGAACTTGTGAATGTTGTAGATATCAAATGGTTTGATGTAGCTGTTTGTTTTTACGACGATGAATTTGTCGTTCACATCATATATTATACCAGGGTTGTTTGCAAAAACCGAAACACTTGTGCTTGCAATAATATCTTTTTCCATTCCAGTTCCAACGATTGGCGCTTTCGGACTTACCAATGGAACGGCTTGTCTTTGCATGTTTGCTCCCATCAATGCACGAGAGGCATCGTTACTTTCGATAAATGGAACGAGTGCAGCGGCGACTGAGATAATTTGTTTAGGATTCACTTCAACATAGTCAATTTCCGAACCATCAACCATTTTGAAATCACCGTTAAATCTGCATCTAACAAGCCCTGAGCGAACTTCTTTTTTGTCAAAATCAATGAATTTTGTGTCAACTTCAACAACTTTTTTGTCAGATTCTTGGATTGAGTCAAGGTATTCAATTTCGTCTTGAATTTTGCCATTAACAACCTTTCTGTATGGAGTTGTGATGAATCCGTAGTGGTTAATTTTTGCGTAAAGTGCAAGTGTGTTAATTAGACCAATGTTTGCACCTTCTGGTGTTTCAATTGGGCAAATTCTTCCATAGTGACTGTGGTGGACATCACGCACTTCAAATCCTGCGCGATCACGGTTTAGACCGCCAGGTCCAAGAGCTGAAATTCTTCTTTTGTGCACGATTTCAGATAGTGGGTTCGTTTGGTCGGCAAATTGTGAAAGTTGCGAAAGAAGGAAGAAATCTCGAACATCGGATGACACAATTGATGGTGATATGATGTCTGATGGCATAAGTGATTCTGGTGTTCCAGAGTTCATTTTTTCCACACACGATCGAACCAATTTTGAAAGAGATGTTTTAAAAACATTCCCAAAAAGCTCACCAACACCACGCACTCTACGATTCTTCAAGCTGTCCAGATCTTGCACTGGAAGGTTGTGGTACTTGATGTATAGAAGTTTTGAAATTACATTTTCAACATCGCATGATGTCAAACATGTTGATTCAACATTGGAACCAAATTCAAGGTTGATTTTATATCTACCAACGGCTGAAAGATCGTAAGACGATTGTGTTGCAAACAATTTTTCAAAGAGCGGAAGAATGTCTTCGTCCCTAATAACAACGCCTGGGCGAAGGGATTTTAGTATGTGACGCATTGATTTTTCAGGTGCCTCAATGTGCTTTTTCACGAATGAAATAACATTTATATCGTGCGATTCTGCGGCATCGATGATTGAAAATTCGCAGTCAGACTGTAACATTGTTTCCGCAATTGATGAGGATATCACAGTTCCAGATTCAACTTGAATTCCATGGATTATGATATCTTTTGCACAAACTGAGCCAATGATATTTTCGCGTGCGATATATAATTTTTCGTGATTTTTTTGCAAAGAGGGCTTATTTTTTGTTCCGGCGTGAATGACAATTTCACCACTTTCATTGATAAGGTCGAATGTGATTGTTTTACCAAATTGAGATAGTAGAACCTCTATTTTGCCGTTAACTACTGATAAGTGTAATGATTTGCAGAATATGTCGATTATTTCTTGTTGTGACTTGTTAAATGCAGACAAGATGAATGCTGAGTGCATTTTTTTCTTGCGATTTATACGGAAGTGTAGTGTGTTTTTTGCGTCGAATTCGAAGTCAATCCAATTTCCACGGTATGGAATTACAGATGAAGTGTAGCCAAGTGCGCCACGTTGAATATCTCTTTCAAAGAAAATTCCTGGTGAGCGGTGGATTTGTGATACGATAACTTTTTGAACACCGTTCAAAATAAACGAACCTGCGTTCGATGACATTAGAGGTATTTCACACAAAAGAACTTCTTGCTCTTTAATTGCGGAAACTTCTGAAACACCCGTAGCTTCGTCAATTTCGTAATAAAACATACGAAGCGTTGTGTACAAAGTGCAAGAGTATGTAAATCCACGATCTATACACTCTTGCTCATTATACTTTGGTTTGGTTAGTCTATGAGAAACATACTCAATCGACAAAGATCCGAAAGTATCGGATATTGGAAAAACCGAACGAAGTATAGACTCCATTGATATGTCGCGATAAAAACCATGAAGATCATCGTTGGACTTTAAAAAGTCTTCATACGATCTTCTTTGAAACTCCAAAAGAGATGATGAGTTATCGTTGTAAAATTTGTAGGCGTCTATATTTATTCTTTCAATCATCAATACGATAAACAGATATGTCAATTATGATGTAAATTCATCAAGAAAGTTGGGTTAATGCAATTATTTAACCTCAACTTTAGCACCAGCGGCTTCAAGTTTTTTCTTGAAATCCTCAGATTCAGCTTTAGACACACCTTCTTTTACTGTTTTTGGTGCACCGTCAACTAGATCTTTCGCTTCTTTTAGACCAAGACCTGTGATTGCGCGAACCTCTTTGATTACTTCAATTTTTTTGTCACCAGCAGCAACAAGAACAACTGTAAATTCTGTTTGCTCTTCAGCAGCAACGGCAACAGGAGCAGAGCCACCAGCAGCAGCAACGGCAACAGGAGCAGCAGAAACGCCCCATTTTTCTTCAAGGTGTTTAACAAGTTCAGCAGCTTCAAGAATTGTAAGAGAAGAAAGGTTGTCAACGATTTGTTGTAAATCAGCCATATATATGAAAAAAGTTATTATTTTGGGTTAAAATTGCTACTAATTACGCGACCAATCGCAGTTGGGCAGTACAATAATGAGTAGGCAATTTTTCTTGGAACGGACTGTATAACCGAAAGCAAAGATGCTCGGATAACTTCCATGCTTGGCATTGTTGCTAGTGTTTTAACATAGCTTTCACCATAGAAGTTTTTGCCGTCAGATATTCCGATAATTTTTATTCCAGAGGTTGCGTCTTTCGCATATGTGCTTAAAACTTTTGCAACTTCAACGGGGTCTTTTGCAAAAATTGACATATTTTGACCAACGAGAACTTGTGAAATAACTGCGTGAGATGTTTCTCGTACAGCAATATCGTTAAGTGTGTTTTTCGCTACAATCGTGATTGCATTTGCTTTTGTAAGCTGTTTGCGAATCGTATTGTTTGTGTTTGCGAGTAAACCAGTTGTATTAACTATGAAAACATAGTTGTGAGAAGAGTACATATTCTGTAAATTGGCAACCAATTCACTTTTTGAATTTCTATTCATATTTGTAACGAAACTAGTTTTTGTTTAAGATTTGTATTTTTTTAAAAGTCAAGCATTAATTTTGCATTTTACAAAAAAGATGCAGGAATTTTTAAGCTAAAACCAGACATTGTTGTTGAAAGGTGTATTTTAACGATATAGGAGCCTTTAATTGTCGCTGGTTTTGCTTGCTTAATCGATTGAATCAACTCTTTGATGTTTGCAATAATTTTTGCAGATTCAAAGTTTGCACGACCAACTGATACGCGAACAACAGGGTCTTTGCCTGTTCTGTATTCAATTTTACCGCCAATGAAAGATTTCACTGTTTCAACGATTTCATCTGTAACCGTTCCCAGCTTTGGGTTTGGCATAAGATTGCGAGGTCCAAGAACTCTACCAAGTGGGGCAAGTTTTCTCATAATGCTTGGTGTTGCGATACATTTGTCAAAGTCCATAAATCCGTTTTTTACACGGTCTATAAGCTCGTCTCCACCTGCTGCAACAGCTCCAGCTTCAAGCGCTTTTTTAGCATCGTCACCTTCGGCAAACACTAAAACGCGAACAACTCTACCTGTTCCGTGTGGAAGGTTCACAGTTGATTTAACAACTTGGTCACCTTTGCTTGGATCAACCCCAAGAACGACATGTGCGTCGACAGATTCAGGGAATTTTGTTGTTGAAGATTGTGAGTATTGTGCAATGACTGAAACTGCCTCGTCAAGTGTATATTCTTTGTTGAGGTCTATTTTAGAATTTTTTAAAAAACCTTTAATGCGTTTGGATTGTGTCATATAATTTATTTATTAAGCGTTATTGTCAACTGTTATACCCATTGAAAGTGCTGTTCCAGCAAGAGTAGCAACCGCTGCTTCAATTGAATTTGCGGTAAGATCTTGCATTTTGGTTTTTGCAATTTCTTCAAGTTTTGATCTGGCTACATTTCCAACATTAACCTTTCCAGCTTCTTTTGAACCATTTTTTAGTCCAAGAGATTCAAGAATCATGTATGATGCAGGTGGTGTTTTGATTTCAATATAGAATTTTTTATCCTTGTAAAAGTTGATAATCACAGGAACGGGACCGGACATTTTTCCTGTCGCTTCATTGAACTGCTTGCAGAATTCCATGATGTTAAGTCCTCTTTGACCCATAGCAGGACCAATTGGTGGAGCAGGGTTTGCCTTTCCAGCTTGTAAAATTAACTTAAAAGAACCATCAGGTTTTTTTCCATTATTCATCTTTTTTTCTTAATTAATTATTTTGTTACTATTTCAACATCTTCAAAGTTTGCTTCAACGGAGGTTTCTCTGTTGAAAACAGAAACTGAAATTTCTAGGGAATTTTTTGCTTTATCAATACTCACAATAGTTCCTTTGAAATCTTTAAACGATCCTGAGCGAATTTTTACATCCATACCAAGTTCGAAAGCAACTGATGATCCTTTTCCTTCGGATGATTTCATCATTGTTGCTAGCATTTCTTTATATTCCCTTTCTGAAAGTGCTTGTGGGACGGTTGCTTTTGGAAGAAAGCTTATAATTAGCCTGTTTCCCGCACCAACTCCTGACATTTCATTTATTACAGAAAGTGAAAGTTCATTTATGTGCATTCTTACAAAAACATAGCCTGAGCATAAAACCTTACTTCTTGTTTTTGCAGTTCCATGCTTTGCAATATCAATTGCTGGAACATTGAAATCGTTGAATAAATGAGTCGCATTCTTTTTTAATGCTATTTTTTTGATGTTCTCAACAACAGACTTTTCCGCACCTGAACGCACTTGCAGTACATACCAGAAAAAAGTCACATCACTGTGTTTTGCAGAATTTTCCATATCAAATTAATTTATTCTTCTCATTGTAAAGTGACTTTTAAAATGAAGTAAATTTTTTGTCAAGTATTTTTATTAATTTTTTATCTTGATATTATAAAAAATTGAAATTATCAAAGTTGAGTATGATTTAAGTTTTCTTTGGCATTCAATGCGATACATCGCCCTTTTGGTTGCATTTCTTTGTGAAATGACAGTTTATCCAATATTCATAAAAAATCCAATTCATGTTGAAAGCATTCTTTTGGGATATTTCGTAATAATTCTTGCGACGAATAAGAAAGTTTCCGTTGCGTATCCCGTTGTCCTGCTGTTGATTTCAAGCGTTGTAACTGCACAGATAGTTGGTCTTGCATCAGTTTTGGTTCTAATTGGAACTCTTGTTCACCACCAACTCTTCGTTGTGACTGAGCGTTCAAGGTCTTCGATGAAAAAGCCAACGCACGCAAGTGTAATTGCCAAATTTTCCATTATATTTTCCATAATATCGCTGTTGAAAATAATTATTCTATATTCATTCGGATATTCAATCTCCCCATTGCTGGAATTCTTTACATATATAATTAACATTGCAATTTTTATTATACTAACAGTATGCGTTTTATAAACCACCTTGTCACATTCACGCTTGTCGCAACAATTTTTTCTTTAAACGCAAATGCCGTAATTCACCCATCGTGCGTAGTGGAAAAGCCTTTGACAAGCTCCGTCATTGGTTCATCTGTTGAATCGGAAATTGTGCCGATTGCTCCCGTTGTGCCGGTTGTGAAGCCTGTAATTAACTTTGCTGAAAAGGACATTTTGAAGAATCAAACAAGGGAGCATCGTGAATTTATATACCAATCCCTTCTGCAAAACGGCGTGCCAAAACAAATTGCACAATACGCCCACAAGCTTAACTTTATTGAACGCCCAACTGTGGAGTCGAAAAATCAAGCTGAAAATACCTCAACAATTGATACTTACGCCAAGAAATTCCTTCAAAGACTGCCTCGTGCAAGGGAATTTCTCAACGATAACATTACTCATTTCAACGATGCTGAAAAGAAGTATGGCGTTGATAAAGAAGCCATAGCTTCGTTGATTTTAATTGAATCAAACCTTGGTGAAAACAAAGGAAAGTTGAACATTATGGACGCATTATTCACAATGTCTCACCCCTACAACAGTTCACGAAATAAATTTTTTACAACGGAACTTGTTTCTGCATTTAAGTTGCTTTCATCGCAAAAACACTATTTTAGAAACACTCTTATGGGTTCTTGGGCAGGAGCAATGGGTTATACTCAATTCATTCCATCGTCCGTTCTTTCGTATGCGGTTGACGGCGACAAAGATGGTGTAATTGATATCATTAACAGCAAAGTTGACGCAATTCATTCGGCGGCGAATTATCTTTCGCAGGCAAAATGGGAGTTTAACAAGCCCATCATGAAAGAACTTTCAAAAGAAGAGATTGCGGGTCTTGATATTTGCAAAACTGTTGGTCAACCTTTTCAAGATGGCAAACTTTTCCTTGCGCAGGTAACTCCCGATGAGAGGTTTTTTATTGTATATGGCAACTATCAAACGATTATTCGCTGGAATAGGTCTTTCGTGTTTGCTTACACCGTTCATTTACTTTCAACTGAATTGAAAAAGCCGGAACCTGCTAAGGAGATATAACTGTTTGGGGTGGTATGAAAAAGATATTATTTGCCTTATTGGTTTTGTCTTCAAAGTCTTACGCAACCACAATGCGTGAGGCAATATCCGTAGTTGCAAACCAAACGCAAGATGGCAAAATTGCAAACGAGCTTTCGGTTGAAAACGAAGCTTACTATGCAAACATTGCCGGTGCAAAGCAAACGATATCACAATACATTCCAACGCCTTACTTGTTCTACTCATATTCCAACCCATTTTCAACCGTCCTTTCGTCATCAGCATCTTCAAGCCTCACAATTCCAACAGGCTTCATTACCGGTTTAAAACAGGAGAACTATGGCTTTGCAGTCGATTACAACATAGCATCACTGCCACAGGCGTTGAAAAAAGTGCAATCTGTGGGAATTTCAAGGTCTGCTGCTCGCAACACTATGGAAGGAAAAAAAGCGGAGTTTTATTATAATCTTGCCAATGTTTATATTGAACTTTACAGGGCAGAAGAAACTTTGAATCTTCAAAAAAAGATATACGAAACGGCAAAATCACGCTTTGCTGAAATTCAAAAAAACGCACAATATGGCATGGCCTCAAAGAAGGACATTCTGCTTGCGGAATCTGAACTTCTTCAATCTGAAATGAGTTTGGAAAACAGCCACAATGTTGTAAAAAATGCACAGGCGAAGTATCAAGAAAAATTCCAAACTCTTCATACAAATCTTGAACTTTCTGACGGTTTTCTTTCTGAAATTGCTACAAATATTGAGGACTTGAAGGCTAAGATTTTGCAAAATCAAAATGTGATTGCATTGAATCAGACGGCAAAAACATACAAAATTGAATCAACGATTGACAAGTTCAACATGCTGCCAAAAGTTACTCTGACATATCGCAACCTAATAAATCACCCAGATTCCTCGCTTGGATTTCCAAACTATACGCAGTCAACATTTGCAGTGAATGTGAATTTCAACCTGCTTAATGTGAGCAACTACCTTGGTAGCAAAAGGAATTATCATGAGTCAAAGAAAAAAATGGCAGAGGCCAAAATCGTCAAAAATTCATATGAAACCGAGGCTGTAAACCTTTGGAATGATGTGAGGCATTGCGAGTCTTTGATTGTGGTTCTAACGAAAGTTGTGAATAACTCTCGAGAGGTTTACAATATTACAAAGAACGAGGTAAGGTCTGGCACAAAGTCCTTCGCGGAAGAGCTTCGCACAAAGCAAGATTTCCACGCAGCCGAATTGAATTTGATCGAGGCAAGACTCAAAAAAGCACAGAATATTCAGCGTCTGAAATTCCTTACGGGAGCACGTGCGTTTTAATTGCAGAAAAATCACCAAAACTGTATCACTGTGATGATACAAAAATAAAAAAGAAAAAACTTTCGTCAATTCTCTTCCAAGTCAAATTCGCCATAAACCCTTTGCGAAATTGAGTTTTTTACTTATCCACAATTTTTAGGTGTATCACTGTGATGATACAAAAATAAAAAAAAGAAAAAAATTCTGCAACTATATTTACAAAGATTATTATATATACC
>CANKQN010000004.1 GCA_947485035.1 Rickettsiales bacterium
TAACTTAGGGCAATATCGCTGATAACCATCGCAGAGTATTTTTTGGCATAATGCTTTTTCTTTTCAGGTTCCATTGTGCAGGAAGCTAAAAAGAAAAACGCACAAATAATTTTTAGAATCAGAAAGAGGGTTTTATTCATTTATTGCGTGTTTTATGAAATTAATTCTTTGATGAGATACGCATTATAATTTGCTGTCATTTGTTCAAATGCTTCAAAAACCTCAATTTTGTATTCACTAAGTGGGTCTTTTTGTGCATAAGAGCGAAGGTGCATGTTGCTTTTAAGGCTATCAACATTGTAAAGATGTTCCTTCCACATTGAATCAAGAATTGCTATTGCCGTGTGACGTGCTCTGCCTTGAAGGCTTTCATCGTGATATTTTGTCACCCACATCGCCTGAAGTTTTTCAAGAAGCGTGCCTTCAAATTCCTTCAATTCTTCGAAAATTTCCTCAACAATTGGGTTTGCAAGTGAAGGCTTTACCGATTTTTCAATGAAACTTACGAACATTGCATTTATTAAGTTTGCAACCGATTGTGTGTCGTCAATTAATTCCATGCGTTTTTTGTAGACTATCTTGCGTTGTGTGTTCATAATGTCGTCGTATTTGATCAAATTTTTACGAATTTCAAAATGATGAGCCTCAATTTTGCTTTGCGAGCGTGAAATTACACTATTAAGCCACGGATGTTCAATTGATTCCCCCTCCTTAAAACCAAGCGTTCCAAGTAAAGATTTCAGTTTGTCTCCGCCAAAAATACGCAGAAGGTCATCTTCCAAAGAAAGGAAAAATTGTGAACGACCAACATCACCTTGTCTGCCGCATCTTCCCCTTAGCTGATTATCAATTCGCCTTGACTCATGCCTTTCCGAGCCAATCACAAACAGACCACCAACATTTTTCACTTTTTCAGATTGATGATTGTGTTCTTCGCGAGCTTCTTCAATAATTTTTTGCTTTTCGTTAATATCCTGAATGTATCGTGATGCTTTGATTATTTTCTTTTCAAGTGAACCACCCAAAATGATATCAGTTCCACGACCTGCCATGTTCGTTGCAATTGTGATTGCACCAAACTTTCCCGCATCTGCAATAATTTGCGCTTCTTGTTCGTGATTCTTCGCATTCAAAACATTGTGTTCCAATTTATTTTTTGTGAATAATGCCGCAAGTTTTTCAGATTTACCAACCGAAGCCGTTCCTATTAAAACAGGCTGACCTTTCTCGTGAACTTCTTTTACAAGTTCAAGAATTGCTTGGAATTTTTCGTCTTCCGTGCGATAAATTTTATCACCTTCATCAATTCTTTGCAATTTTCTGTGCGTTGGAATTGACACAACGGAAAGATTATAAATTTCGTGAAATTCGTGTGCTTCCGTTGAAGCGGTGCCGGTCATTCCACTAAGTTTTTCATACATTCTGAAATAGTTTTGGTATGTAATTGATGCAAGAGTTTGTGTTTCTTGTTGAATTGCAACGCCGTGCTTTGCTTCAATTGCTTGATGAAGACCATCGGAATATCTTCTTCCTTCCATAATTCTGCCCGTAAATTCATCAACAATAAGAATTTCGCCGTTTCGCAGAATGTAATCAACATTGTCTTTCATTGTCTTTATTGCCTTCAAAGCTTGCGTAACGCCGTGCATTATGTGGTTATTGCGTGCTTGCGTGTGGAAATCATGACCTGCGTAGAGGGATTCTTCAGGTTTCAATATGCCAACTTTTTGAAGAAATGCGTCAATTTTTTGATAGCCCGTATCGGTGATATACACCGATTTGTGTTTTTCTTCAATTTCAAAATCCTCTTCTGTAAATGTGCGAACGATGTCTTTTGAAAGGGTATAAATATCGCCAGATTGTTCAACAGGACCAGAAATAATCAACGGTGTTCTTGATTCATCAATCAAAATTGAATCAATTTCATCAACAATTGCAAATGAAAGACCATGTTTTGTCAATGTGCACTCTTGTTTTGAACGACGCATGTTATCGCGTAAATAATCAAAACCAAGTTCGTTGTTTGTAATGTATAAAACATCAGATTCATACTTTTCACTCCTGCTGTTTGGGTCAATTTCGCTTGTAATCCAATCACATTTCATTCCAAGTAAATCAAAAAGCGGTTGCATTGCAATACCATCTCTTTTTACAAGGTAATCATTAACTGTTACAATGTGCACAGGATTACCCGTTAGGGCGTTTAAATACGAAGGAAGCGCTGCTGTTAGTGTTTTTCCTTCACCAGTTGACATTTCCGCAACTTTTCCTTCGTGCAACACCATTCCACCAATAAGCTGAACATCAAAGTGTTTCATTCCAAGAACTTTTTCAGATGCCGCCTGAACCAATGCAAAAGCTTGTGGCAAAATTGCATCAAGCGTTGTTCCATTTTTTATCATCTCCCGAAATTTGTTTGTTTGAACTTCGAATTCTTCTTCTTTGAACGCCTTAAATTCTTCATAAAACTTTGCAATTTCTGGAAGAAGTTTTGTGTATTTTGCGAGTGTTCTTTCGTTGCTTGAACCAAATATTTTTGCTAGAACTTTAAACATAAGTCGTGGTTGTGATATAAAAATAAATTTATTTTAGAAAAATATTGAAAAGTCAACCAATTCTTTGTTGTGAATAAAAATTTTCCTTGATTTTTCTTCTTGCCTCAATAACGAAGGGTTTGAGTATCTTTTAATTGAACAATGTTGCGGGTTTTTACGCCAAATTTCTTCACGGTTTTTCGCCTAATAGCTTCAATTATAATTGTGATGCTATACATCGCATTTGGTGTGAAATCGTTTGCAGTAATACTTCCGCTATACATATTCGCCGCAGTTTCAGATTACCTCGACGGCAAACTTGCAAGAAAATACAACATAATAACCAACTTTGGCAAGTGCTTTGATATCATTGCGGATAAAGCTCTTGTTTTGGCAATTTTTATGATAGCCTCCCACGCAGGTTCCATTCATTTGGCCTTCGCCTTCGCAATTTTATTCCGAGAATTCGCCGTTTCAGGACTGCGCGAAGTTCTTGCGACTGAAAACATTAAAATTCCGGCAAGCAACCTTGGTAAATGGAAAACGGGCTTTCAAATGACACTTTGCGGTTTTGTAATTGGAATTTACACACCGTGGGCATTGGCATTTCTGAATTGGACTGTAATTTTAGCATTCGTCCCAAAATATATCACCGAAATAACCCTAATTTTAGCAATAATTTCCACAGTTCTAACATATATTTCCGCTTTTTCTTACTTCAAAGGCGTTTTTAGTAAAAAAATATGAAACACTTTTTAAGCATATCTCAACTTTCTGTTGAAGAAATAAAAAAAATTCTTCAAGTTGCAATAAACGAAAAGCACGCAATGAAGATTGGTCGCCCGCAATACGGCGAAAGCCTTTCGGGGAAAGTGCTTGCAATGATTTTCGAAAAAACCTCCACAAGAACAAGAATTTCGTTCGACCTTGCCATTCGTCAACTTGGTGGCTCTTCAATTGTTCTGAACGCAAACGACATTCACATTGGTCACGGTGAAACAATTGCGGACACTGCTCGGGTTATGTCCCGTTTTGTGGACGCCATAATGTTTCGTTGCTTTGAAGAATCAAAACTTGCTGAACTTGCCAAAAATTCAAGCATTCCAGTTGTGAACGCATTGACAAACGAAAGCCATCCGTGTCAAATTCTTGCAGCAGCAATGACATTTCAAGAGCACGGAAAAATTCTTGAAAAATCCAAAATTACTTGGACAGGCGACTTCAACAATGTAACGAACTCTTACATTGAACTTGCAGAAAAAATTGGCTTTGAATTGGTGGTTTCCTCTCCCACAATAACATTAAAGCAAAAAGAAAAAATTGAACAAGCACACAAGTTGAATGCGAGGATAGTTTTTGAACAAAACCCACAAATTGCAGTGCAAAATGCCGATGTCATAATTACCGACGCTTGGATTTCAATGGGAGATGGTTCGAAGGATTTATCACAATTTGAAGATTATCAGGTGAATGTGAAACTTGCATCACATGCAAAGAAAGATTACCTTTTCTCCCATTGCCTTCCAGCACACAGAGGTGAAGAAGTGACAAACGAAATTATTGACGGCAAGAACTCTATTGTATTTGATGAAGCAGAAAACAGACTCCATGTTCAGAAGGCTATTTTACTTTATATGCTTGATATTATCTAGTCAAGTTTATACTAACATTGCCAACGCGATGACATTCGAACAGTATATTGAAGACCATGCTTCAAGTTCTATGCGCGCGTATTTAACAGGATACGCTGATGCAATTCACAATAACGCCTATTTTTTTGGAAGCTGTCCAAAGCGATTTCAATACCGCCCATATAATGAATACATGCAACATATTGATATATACATCGCACAAAAAACCAAAGAAAACAACATAAAAACCGAGATATTCCTTCAAAAAAGTGTGGAGCCATTTCTAACCGAAGTGATTTTAAAGTATATCGATTGCAGCAACCCCGAGGCAATTCAAATTCAAGATCAACCAAAGGATATTCAAGTTGAAGTTCGTGATGTTGCAACGGATATTATGCAAAAGACGAAGAAGTATCAAACCGTTGACGAAAGAGAAATGGAATTTCAGTATAATGAATATTTAAACAGATTGAAAAACCCGCCAAAGGTTGTGAAAAAAGCAAAGAATGTCGAAGTGAAAAAGAAGGAGGTTGAGTCTAACATTTCAAAGCCTATCGCGGAAAAATTGAGGGAGCAGTCTGACAAAAAAGTGGTTGAAGTGAAATCGGAAGATGTTAAAAGTGATGATAGCGAAAGCGTTATTGACGGCGTGAAGGGAATTGCCAAGGGGCTTTTTGCAAAATTTACACCATCCGGCGATAACGACAAGACGGAAAATGTGGTGAAGTCTGTGAAGAAGCGTGAGGAAGTAGTTTCCACGCCACCACATTCCACGGCAAAACCAAGTCCGAACACTCAAAATGAACACGTAAAAAGTGAGGCAATCAAGCCTGTTGAAACAACAGAAAATGTGCAGCAAATGCCTCAAAATAACAAGCACGCAATGGATTTAGCAGTTCCCGAGCTTAAAATTACCAAGGGCAGCGGAAATGGCGGTGCGAAGGCTGACGGTGGAAAATCGCCGGAATTAACACCTAAGCAGGAGTATAAACTTGATGCGCTAGATATTAACTTAGACACACTTGACAATGCAAAACTTCCTTCAATTTAGCCTCGACAAAAGCTTCAAATTCGACAGCAGACACTGCAAAAGCGATTCAATATTTATTGCACTTGAAGGTGGTGAGCGGTCTGGTTTGGAGTTTGTCGACAAGGCTTTTGAAGTGGGAGCCATTGGCGTTATTTCCCAAAAAATAATTGAAGGAGTGCGGAATTTTACTATTGAAAATTTCCCGCATGACTACAAGTCATCAAGTTCGCATTTCAATATTGTTGTGGAAGATTCCCTGAAGTTTATCCAAGAACTTGCGGCAGAAAAATTCAAGATTTTAAAATCGCAAGGTGTAAAAACCATTGCAGTGACGGGATCCGTTGGTAAGACGACAACGAAAGAACTCATCGCAAATACGCTGAATTTACACGGCGAAACATTTGCAAGTTTTGGAAATTACAACAACCACATTGGAGTGCCAATCACGGTTTTAAATTGCCCGCTTAGCTGTAAGTTCCTTGTGCTGGAAATGGGAATGAATCACGCTGGTGAAATTGCAGATTTAATTCAAATTGCACCGTGCGAGTTTCGAATAATCACAAATGCGAGGGAAAATCACATCGGAAATTTTGCGAGTGGTCTTGAAGGCATTCTTAAAGCAAAGTTCGAGATTATGTCCGGAAATTCAAAATTTGCAACATTTATCACGGACGAACTTTTTCAGCGTTTTTGCAAAAATTCCACTTTGATTGAAAAATATTTCAAAAATGAAATTTGCGTTTTCAACGAAAAACAAAAAATTTCACACAATGGCGAAAAAACCACATTTGAATATTGCGATAGAAATTTCACCGTGGAAGCGATTTATTCTGAAAGTCAAACCGAAATGTTCTGCCTTGCAATATCACTAATCGAGCAAGTTCTTGACCGTGAAATTGAGCAAATTTCTTTGCCACAGTTGAAGGGTCGTGGAGAAATTATTTGGTGGAATGGCGTGAAAATTATGGACGAAAGTTACAACGCATCACCAACATCAATGAAAAATGCAATAGAAAACCTTCACAAAATGCAGGGTTCAAAGCTGGCAATTCTTGGCGATATTCGTGAACTTGGTGAAGATTCGCAGAAATTTCACAATGAGCTTTCTCAATTTTTAAAAGGTTTTGATAACATTTTAGTTGGTAAATATTTCGCAAATGTTAAAATTGATGGTGCAAAATATTTTCCAAACTACGATGAACTCAAACAGTTTTTGTGTGATAACCCCAATTTTGCAGGCAGATATCAAAATATTTTAGTCAAGGCTTCAAATGGAACACTTCTGTGGAAATTGTTTGATGAAATTTTCACGGAAAAATGAAAAAAATTGCAATCACGGGCTTGGTTGCTTGCGGGAAAAGCACGGTTTTAAGGCATTTTGCAAGGCATTATCCCGTGTTTAATTGCGACGATGCAATTCGCCAACTGTATTACTGTGATGATACACTTTGTGAAATAAAAAAAAAATTTAACATGGCAACCTTTTCAAAAGAGGTATTACTTCACACCATAATTCACAATGACGAAGCGTTAAAAAAATTGGAAGCGATTCTTTACCCAAAACTACACAAAATGATGCAAGAATTTGAACGCAAGGCAAGGCGTTTTTCCAAAATTGCGTTCTTTGAAGTTCCACTACTTTTTGAAAAAGAGTTGGAGGAAAATTACGACGAAGTTATCGTTTTGTATTCAACAAAATGGAAAAGAAAAAAAAATTTTCTTAAACGAGGCGGAAACGAAGCAATGTTTCGGTTTTTTAATTCAAACCAATGGAGTGACGCAAAAAAATTATCGATCGCCAAAAAAAAAGACTTTACTTTAATTTCCGCCCTTGGCAGTAATATTGCATATAAAAATCTGCACGAATGTATACGCATTTAAAGCTTAAAAGTGAATACTCAATTTGCACAAGCACTCTGAAAATTAAGGAAGCGGTTGTAATTGCAAAAAAATACTCAATGGAATCAATTGCAATTTGCGATGACGGCAATTTGTTTGGGTCTTTGGAATTTTCAAACGAGTGTGTAAAATATGGTATTAAGCCAATCATTGGTGTTACAATGAAGTTGCACAAGCTTAACCGCGAAATTGGCGAAATTTCCCTTTATGCGAAAAATAAAGAGGGCTATGCCAACATTCTTCAAATTACGAACTCTGAATTTGCGATAAATGGAAGTGGAAATTTACCAATTGAAGTTTTAGAGGAATTGTGCGGAGATATTATTGCAATTTCGCCATCAATTGAAGCTTTGAAACTGGTGAAATCGTTTTTTGACCTTGGCGATGTTTTTGCCGAAATTTCTAGGTATACCAACGAGCAGGACGAAATTAAAAAGGAAGCAGATTTAGTAAAATTCGCCTGCGAAAATGAACTTCCTCTTGTTGCAACCAATTCTTCATATTTTGAAAGTGAAGATATTTTCCCATCGCAAGATGCCCTTCTGTGCGTGAAAACAGGACGGTTCACAATTGAAGAAGACAGGCAAATGTTCACACCGAATCACAATTTTAAATCGGAAGAAAAATTTGCTAAACTGTTTAGAGACATTCCCTCTGCAATTTCACACACGGGTTTTATTGGCAAGAAATGCAATTACTACCCAACGCCATCACCACCAATTATGCCAAAGTTTGCCGAAAACGAAGCATTTGAACTTCAAACGCAGGCGAGGGTGGGTCTTGAAAAACGCCTTACAGACATTGGCATGACAAAAGGATATTCAAGGGAGGATTACACAAAACGCCTTGAATACGAAATTAGCATTATTTCCAAGATGGGATTTGATGGATACTTTCTGATAGTCTCAGATTTCATCAAGTGGAGTAAATCGCAAAACATTGCCGTTGGTCCGGGAAGAGGTTCTGGTGTGGGAAGTTTAGTTGCTTACTCGCTTTATATCACAGATCTTGATCCCCTTCGATACGGACTTTTCTTCGAGCGTTTCCTTGACCCCGAAAGAGTTTCGATGCCAGATTTTGATGTCGACTTCTGTCAAGAAGAACGCCATAAGGTTATAACATATGTTCAGCAGAAATATGGCAATGAAAAGGTTGCAGCAATTGTAACATTTGGAAGGCTTCAAGCCCGTGCCGTATTAAAAGATGTTGGGCGTGTTCTTCAAATTCCTTATAATGTTGTTGATAGAATTTGCAAAATGGTGCCATTTAATCCAACAGCGCCGGTAACTCTTGAACAAGCAATTGCGATGGATAAAGACTTGCAAGAGCAAAAATCAAGCGATGATATGATTGCGAATTTGCTGGATATTGGTATGAGTTTGGAGGGCTTGGTTCGCCATACTTCAACCCACGCAGCTGGAATTATTATCAGTAATCAAGACCTTCGAAAATCAGTTCCTTTGACAAAATCCGAAGATCAAGAACTTCCTGCAGTTGGGTATGCGATGAAAATGGCGGAAATGGCAGGCTTGGTTAAGTTCGATTTCCTTGGCTTAAAAACGCTTACGGTAATAAAAAAAGCGTGTATTTTGGTAAAAGAAAACACGGGTATTGAAATTATTTTGAATAAAATTCCACTTGATGACCCAAAAACATTTGAACTTTTACAAAATGGACTCACAAAGGGCGTTTTCCAACTTGATGCTGCCATTCCACGAGACGCAATGCGACAAATGAAAATCGATACAATTGATGATATAATCGCTTTGACATCTCTTAACCGCCCCGGACCAATGGAAAACCTTCCATCGTTTATTTTAAGGAAAATTGGCAAGGAAAAAATTGAGTATCCTCACCCACTTTTTGAAGACACACTGAGGGGAACTTATGGAATTATAATATATCAAGAGCAAGTTATTAAAATTGCTCAAGTTTTCGCAGGTTACAGTTTCAGTGAAGCTGATATGCTTCGAAGGGCGATGGGTAAGAAAGACAAGGACGAGATGGAAAAACAAAAAACAAAGTTCATTGATGGTGCAAAAAAGAATTCCGTTCAAACAAAAAAAGCCGAAGAAATTTTTGCACTAGTTGAAAAATTCGCAGGCTATGGTTTTAATAAAGCACATGCTGCCGCTTATTCGGTGATATCCTTTCAAACTGCTTATTTAAAAGCACATTATCCCTTGGAATTTTATACTTCGCTTTTGAATCTTGATATTGGAAATACGGATAACTTGAACATTTTCATTGCCGAAGCAAGGCAGTGCGGAATTGAGTTTATCACGCCCAATGTTAATACATCTGGCACATTTTTCAAAATTGTTAATGGCAAAATTGAATACGCACTTTCGGCTATCAAAGGCGTTGGTGAAATGGCGACTGTTCAAATTGAAAATGAGCGAAAAAACGGAAACTTTACCGATGTTTTTGATTTTGCGCAGCGTCTTGGAACAAAGTTTTCAAACAAAAAAGTTGTTGAAGGTTTAGCAAAAGCAGGGGGATTTTTAAAACTTCACCCAAATACAAACGAAATTTTGCAGAATATTCAAAGCATTTTAAGTTATGGCGAAAAAGACAAGGGCGATGATTCCCAATTTTCCCTTTTTGGCGATGCCGAGGTTAAAACTCGCCCCACAATGAAGCATGCTGTAAAATTAACGCCAAATGAGGCTTTGCTTGCTGAATTTGATGCGTTTGGGTTTTATTTGTCGTCTCATCCATTGACCAATTTCTCCGAAAAAATTGAACAATATCGCATTCAATCCTTCACACAAATGACCGAAATCCTCCCAGAGGATTCTACTGAAATTACCATTAAAATGGCGGGCGTTGTAAGCATTCTTAAACAAAGAAGTGGTGCACGTGGAAGATTTGCGTTCTTACATATTTCCGACCTTACCGGCGTGTTTGAAGTTGCAATTTTTAAGGACGATATAATCGAAAAAAACCGCGATATTCTTGAAGTTGGGAAGGTGATTATTATGAATGTTTCGGCATCAAGGCATGAATCTGGCAATGCAAGGTTAATAGTCAACGACCTTGCCTCCATTGAAAATGATGCAAAAATTCAAGAATTTAGAGGCTCTTCACCAAGAAAAACTTGGCCAAAAAAAGATGATAAACCCCGCGAACTTAGCAACGCAAAATTTGAAACACAGAATAATAATCAAGTGCAACAGGTGGTTGATGCGTCGTTTTTGCACTCACGAAAAGTGGAAATTAACGCAGAAAAGCTTGAAAATTTTAGCGAAATTTTGTGTGAAATTAAGGCGTTAACGCATGGCGAAACTCAGGTTGTGGTTGTGATGAATAATTTCAGCGTTGTGCTTGGGTTTTTCAAAGTGCCGATGGATTTCATTCGCAAAATGGGACAAGCTGCAAGTCTTTAACGCCAGTGAGGACCCTCAAACCAAGCAGCAATGCTGTATCTTACCCCACTTGTAACAGGATTTGCCTTGTGCAAAAACATTGATGGCAGAAATATCATCGTTCCCTGTGCTTTAATTTCTTCTTGTGGCATTTGAAACATTCCCGGTTCGGCAATTTCAAATTCTCCACCTGTATAAGTTGAAGGGTCCGAAAGTTGCACAACGCAAGTGAGTTTTCGGTGGAAGTCATCGCCACTTTTCCAAATGACATCTTGATGTTTTTTATATTCACCAAGGTAACTTGAATCATATTCCGCCAGTTGAAGCAGATCAAGCTTTGTTATGTGAAAGTTCCAAAAATCAAGATTCGCAGTCCTTGCCGCTTTCCAAAGGGCATCAAACAAACCAGTGAAAGCGGGGTTGTCTGGGTATAAAAATTTTGTGCGTGATTTCCTCACTTCGTCATTTTCCTTTCTTGTGCTGTTGTCGCCAACTTCTGCATTTGTAAAATTTATGTTCTGGGAATCACGAAGAATTTGCTCGCAAGCTTCCTTGTTTAAATACGATTTGAAATAACAGAACTCGTGCTTCATATTGGTAAAAAACAGTGTTTAATATTAAACAATCGAAATTAAGTATTGTCAAGATTTTTCGCGATACAATCAAGAAACATCGCCAAATGTTATAATTTTTCGCCCTTGATTGGTGTTTAAAATGACGCAAAAATTCTCGTCCACTCCTTCAAAAATGCCATCAATACCGTTAATTTTCACACTTTTCCCGTGAAAGTAATTGTTTTTTTGCCATAAATTCATCACATTGCGTTGATTATCATTAAGAATTTCGAGCAAGGAATCGTTAATTTTTTCTTCATTTGTAATATTCAGCGAATGCATTTCAAGGTTTGTGGCAGGAAAAAGTGTCCCGTTTTCAGGGCTATGCACCACATTCACGCCAATTCCTATTATCACAAAATCCTGAAAAGCTTCAATTAATATACCACAAAACTTTTTTGGAATATCATTTTCCACGAATAAAATATCGTTTGGCCACTTAAATTTTACATCAATATTTGGGGAAATTTCGCCAAATATCGCCAAACAAACACACGCAGGAAGGGTGCTAAATCTCTTCACCCACGCCCTTGGAATTACGATTGAAAACATCATATTTCCTTCCAAAGAAACCCAGCTGCGGTCAAGCCTTCCACGCCCTTGCGTCTGAATTTTTGCCGTAATAATTATGTTATTTTGCAGTGAATTTAAGACGGTTTTTGAATCAATAATTCGCCTTGCTTCAAGGTTTGTTGAATCTATTTCAAAAAAATTTAAAATTTTACTAGACATTTGAATTTTTGGTATTTATATTGTGTTCTAAATTAATTATACAATTGCATATGCAAAAAAAATCAATCATTATTTCAGTTATAATCGTAGCAATTATTGGTGCATACTTCATCTTCGCATCAATGTCTAGCAACCAAGAAGCTGTTGTAGAAGGTCAAGAAACAGAAACAGTTCAAGAAGTTGGTGCTGAAGGTGCTGCTGTTGAAGGTGCTGAAGTTCCTGCTGCTGACGCTGCTGCTACTCCTGCACAAGAACCAGCTGCTGTTGAAGCTCCTGCTGCTGCTCCTGCTGCGAAATAATTATATTATTACGCACGATAATCTTGGGGGATTCTTCCCCCACGGTTATTTATTAAATGAACATGAAGCATAATATATACATTACAACTCCGATATACTATGTTAATGGCAATCCTCATATAGGTCACGCATATACATCAATAGTATCCGACTTTCTTGCAAGATTTTACAGAAAAAACGGCAATGAAACATTTTTCTTGACAGGTACCGACGAACACGGACAAAAAGTTGCTCAATCTGCTGAAAAAAATGGTTTATCTCCAATAGATTTCTGCGATTCCGTTTCGCAAATCTTCCGCAATCTTGCCCAAAAACTCAATATAACGCACGACGATTTCATTCGCACAACTGAAAAACGCCATACTGATTTCGTGCAAAAAATTTGGCAAAAACTTGAAAAAAACGGCTGGATCTACAAAGACACATACAAAGGCTGGTATTCAGTTCAAGATGAAGCATTTTACGACGAATCAGAAATCATAAACGGCAAAGCACCAAGTGGAGCAACGGTTTCTTGGCGTGAGGAAGAAAGCTATTTCTTTAAACTTTCTGCATTTTCGCAACCACTTTTGGATTTTTACGAAAAAACACCGAATTTTGTCTTCCCAAGCGGCAGATTTAACGAGGTAAAATCCTTTGTGCGAGGCGGTTTGAACGATCTGTCAATTTCTCGCTCAACATTTTCATGGGGGATTGAAATTCCCGAAACAAGCCATGTTATGTATGTTTGGCTTGATGCCCTTTTCAACTATCAATCAGCACTTGGTGACGCTGAAAAATTCTGGAAAAACGGTAAAATTATGCACATAATTGGCAAGGATATCCTGCGTTTTCACGCCGTTTATTGGCCGGCATTTTTGGCGGGCCTGAACTGCACTCCTGAGACGGTTTCTGGGGAAATTTTGGAAAAATCGTGTTCAAATATGCAAATTGTAAGTCATGGTTGGTGGCTTTCTGATGGCGAAAAAATGTCGAAATCGCTTGGAAACACAATTGATCCCTTTGAATTGGTCGAAAAATTTGGTGCGGAATATATTAGGTATTTCCTCTTGAGGGAAGCTCAATTTGGAAGTGACGGCAATTTTTCGCAAAGTGCTTTTTCAACGAGGATTACCTCCGAATTGATCAACAACATTGGGAATTTGTGCCAAAGAACCTTTACTCTGACTCACAAAAACTGTGGTTCGGTTGTGCCAAATGTTTGCGTAAATCACTCGCTTTTGGAGGTTAACCTTCACGAACAAATGGCGAAGTTTGTCGCAGAATTTAAGATTAACCAAGCGATTGATGTCGTTTTAAGCTACTCATCACGCGCAAATGAGTTCATTCAAGAGACAAAACCTTGGGAACTTTTCAAGCAAGGAAAGCAAAAAGAGGGCGAGGAAGCAATTTTTGTACTTTTGCACGCAATTTTCAAAATTCAACAAGCGTTTTCACCAATATTACCAGATTTCTCCGCAAAAATTTCACAAGTTTTTAACAACGAGGACTTCGCATCTGGTGTAAAATTAAACCCGCTAGAAAAAGTTTTTCAGCAATTTCCTCAATAAATTTCGTGTCAAGGAATTTATTTGCAAAAACTGCAAAAAAAATCCTTTAAAAATAAAAAAATCTGTTTATTGATAAATAATAATTTTCTTTGCATAAAACTTCAAATTTGTGCTAGCTATTTTTTTGATAAACCTTAATTTTCTGAAAAAATGCAACAAAGTCTTCTGCACGAAAATACTTCGCAAAACACGGAATCATTTATTTCACATTTAAGGCATACATTAAAATCTTATTTTGGTCCAGTTCATCATTCGTGGATTGAAAATTTACAAATTCATTCTCACAGCGAAAGCGAGATAGCAATTTCACTTTCACAAGAAAGCTTTCTTAATACGATAGAGAAAAATTACGATAAATTCCAAAGCGTATTTCACAGAGAATACGAGATGTTTTTCAACGCAAAGAAGCAGTTGAATATTGTGTTAAATTCCAGTGTTTCAATTCCTGTTGCAAGTGAAGTTCATCAAATTTCACAGGTGAAGGCTATTAAAAAAGCAACATTTCTTGAGCCAAAATTTACATTTGCAACATTCATCACAACAAATGAAAACATTTTCACACGTATGAGTATTGAAGCTTATGCAAACAAGGTGAACGAAGGGCAAACTGGCAATTTATTGTGCATTACGGGTGCGATTGGTAACGGAAAAACACATATTTTGCAGGCGATTGGTCACAGTTGTGAAAAATCAACGCAAGTTCAATACATGACCAGCGAACGCTTTTTGTTTCTTTATATGCTTGCGATGAAGCAACAAAATTTGACGCAATTTCGTCAGGAGATAACCGAGACAAAGCTTTTACTAATCGACGATATCCACTTTATTCTAACAAAGAGTGGAACGGTTAAAGAGCTTGCATCAATAATTCGTTACATTCTTTCCTGTGGTGGCAATGTTGCAATTACATCGGCAATTCCACTTCACGCAATGAAGGGTATTGATAAAGATGTTCAGGATACATTCTCCAAGGCAAATACCATTGCGATTGACAGCCCATCTATGCAATTGAGATACCAAATTCTTGAATATAAAAACAACGCATTTAATTACAATGTTTCGCAAGATGTTCTACTTATGCTTGCCGATAGAATATCGTCCAACATTCGCGACCTTGAAAACACATTTGATAAAATTATTCTTCACGGAAAAATTTTGAACAACATTATTGATGTCAACGCCGCAAAAATTATTTTGAAAGAAATTTTCCCAACAACGGCAATAAAAACCGTTTCAATCAAAACCATTCTTGAAACAGTTTGCGACTTTTTCGGTGTAAAAAAAGAGGAGCTTCTGACGCAATCAAGAGTAAAGGAGTTAGTCTACGCAAGGCAAATTGGCATGTATTTAACTCTTGAATTAACAAATGAAACGACCAAGAAAATTGGTTTTGAATTTGGTGGAAGAAGTCATTCAACAGTAATTCATGCGTATAAGGCGATTAAAGAAATGCTTGAAAGCGACGCAAAAGCCGTGAGTGACATCGAACTTTTAAAGGTTCAAGTCTACGGTTCTTGAATTAATTGCTTACGCCAACGAAAATATTTCCATCAAAAATGTCGCTTTCAATCAACCATTTGGGACCAATATTGTATTTTCCGCCAAGCATTTCCTCTTTTGAAAACCATTTTGCGAATTTCACAAGTCCGTTATCTGAATCTTCCCATAAATTATCCTCCCCTTCAATTTGAGGCATAGATTTCAGCGTGCAGGCAAAGTAATGTTCAATTTTGTTGATGTCCTCGCCGTAAGAATTAACTTCTGCCGTTTCAATATATTGTGCAACTTTCACCAAATTCCCAACAACAACTTCAACACCAAGTTCTTCGTAAAGTTCTCTTTTACAGGTTACATCAAGTGTTTCAAAATCATCAAGCCAGCCACCGGGTGTATACCAAGTGTTTTTATTATGAGAAACAAGCAAAAGCCTGCCTTCATGCCAAATAATTCCCCTTGCTGTGGTAATTTTTTTAACTGTTTGCTTCATAAGTGATTGAAAAATATACTGGAATATGAATCAAGTAGTTGGATATTGTCAACAACTTTCTTCACAAACAATTTGACATTTTCATTTTATACTAAAATTGTGGTGTTATCTTAAAAAATAATATGTTTGGCTTTCTTTTTCAATTTGGTATTGCCGGTTTTGGGTTATTCTGCTGCCTCATAACAGTCTGCGTGATATCATTCGAGCGTGCCTATTTCCTGTTCCACCTGCACGCCCCTTGGAAAAAAGATGTCTTTTTGGTTGGACTTTTACAAACATTACAAGACGAACAAATGAAGCCACTTCCAATTCGTGAAGCTCATATTACACACGAAATTGAGAGAATTGACCGTGTTATGTCCAAAGGTTTAGTGGTTATTCGCTTCATCGCCGTAGCATCGCCAATGCTTGGGCTTTTTGGCACAATTTTAGGTATGATTACAATTTTTGGTTCCATTGCGGAATCAAACCAGCCTGTTACTCCATCATTAATTTCCGCAGGTTTGAAAGAAGCACTTTATGCAACTGCGATGGGAATTTCAATTGCTGTGCCATCGGTTGGAATTAACTTGTTTTTTAATCACAGCATTGCGAATCGTATTCAGAAGTATGTCTACATTTTGAACGATGAAAACATTAAAATTGACTACCACCATAATGACTAACAAATGATTAGGCCACCAAAAAAGAAATCGCATTTAGTAGAGGATATTTTCATCGATGTTACGCCACTTGTTGATGTTATGTTGATTTTGCTCCTATTTTTCCTTTTAATGGTCAATGTTACGCAGCATGTTTATCCTGTGGATCTTCCCCAGTCAGACTCCTCATTTCAAGAATCCGTTGTGTTAAAAGACCCTATAAAAGTCACAATTTTTAACGGTGGAAAATTTGCAATTGGGGATAAAAAATATCCAAATATCAAAGCCGTGAAAGAGGTTTTGCTTGATACACTTAAAAATAATAAGCAAACAAAAGTTGTTGTAATTCCAGATTCCAAATCCGATTCAGGCACTCTAATTTCCCTTCTAACCTTTTTTGAGGGCAACAAAATTGAAAATGTAGATATTCTTGTAGAAGATGGACGATAATATAATTTACGGAAAACACGCTGTTTTGCTTGCCTGCAACAAACGAAAAGCGGAGGATATCACACGAATTTTGGTCACGGAACGCTCGTCAATCGCACTTTTTCCGAAAAATCTTGCAAATAAAGTGGAAATTCATCAGCCAAAAGTATTGAGTAAATACTCCGCAAATCACAACGGATTCGTTTGCCACACTAAATCTATTCGCACAATTGGCGAAAATGAACTCAAAAATATGCACAATATTCTTGCACTGGACTGCGTTCAAGATGTTGGAAATATTGGTGCAATTTTGCGAACTGCAGCGGCTTTTGGCGTTGAAGCGGTGATATACACAACGGATAAAATGCCAGATATTGCACACAATCCTACGGTTTCCAAGCTTTCTTCGGGGGGAATTGAGCTAATAAAGCTTTGTTGTGTAACGAATCTTTCCCGTACATTGGAACTACTTCAAAAGGAAGATTTCTGGATTATCGGCACCGATGCTGGCGGTCAACCGCTTTCAAATATTCAAAAGCAATATGCAAATTCCAAAAAAGTTGTAGTACTTGGCAATGAAGAAAATGGTATAAAACCAAGTATCCGCAAGGTTTGTGACGCATTTGCCTCAATCAACATTAATCCAGAAATTGACAGTTTGAACGTATCAGCAGCAGCAGCAATTATTCTGTGGGAGTTGTTTAGAAAGTAGGAATCAGCAAAAAAATTCGCACAATATCCATAATTTCCGTAGCATTTTCAGAATAAATACTTCAAAATTTGACGAAAAAATGGTGCCGAATGTCAGAGTCGAACTGACGACCTGCCGCTTACAAGACGGCTGCTCTACCACTGAGCTAATTCGGCAATGAAAATATATAAATATATAAAAAATAAAAGTCAAGAAGAAATATTTCACTTGACAAATAAAATTCTGGGTTTCAAAAATTGTAGAAAATTTATCAAAAGTAATGTCTGTAAAACTCCGACTAGCCCGCCGTGGTTCAAAAAAACGCCCATTTTATGACATCGTAGCAATTGATTCACGCAAAAAAAGAGATGGAAAACCCCTTGA
>CANKQN010000005.1 GCA_947485035.1 Rickettsiales bacterium
TGACAAAGACACGGCGGTTTCGTTTGAACTTGGCTTTGATATTGATATATGTCGCAAACGACAATACATTTTCAAGCTTTACAAATTCGCCGTAAATTTAAACAAGCGAATAATTTTCACAAGCGACATTACATATCCGCGAATTGTGATGGAGGAAATTTTGCGAAAAAACGGTTATGGTCATTATGAAAGGCTTTATATATCAAGCGAAGAAAACCTCTCAAAGCATCAAGGTGGGCTTTACAAAAAGCTTATTTTTGAAATGAATGTTGCGCCTCACAGAATTCTTCACATTGGCGATTCTATTAAAGCGGATATTCATCAGGCGGAAAATCATAAAATTAAGCCTTTGCATATTAAACGCCCACTGCACGCACTTGCAAACATAATTCACCCAAAGAAATTCTGCGTTGAAAAGAATATTTTGAACTCTGCGTTGTTTGCATCGGCAGCAAATCTTATCTGCGATCCCACAATTCCACAAAAAAGACAGCTTGTTGTCACATTTCCATTTGTGTATAAACTTGCGATGGAGATTTTGAAAGAAAAGAAAGAAAATCCGATTTTCTTGATAAACGAGGGCTATGGAAATGGTATTTTCCATTTGTTTTCCGAGGTATATTCGCATTTCAGCAAAACTTCGGTTAAGTTCTGTGAAATTGACATTTCCCAAGTCTACGCCTCTTCCGTTCGTACATTTGACGACCTAAAAATTCTTCAACAAAATGTTTCCAAGGGAAACTTCTCCCATATTCTTTCCGTGTGTTTTAATCTTCCAAGTGATGTTTTTTCCGGCGGAAATATTGAGATTTTAGCAGAATTTTGGCCACAAATTGAAATTAGTGCGTTGAAAATTCGCAAGGATATCATTGAAAAATGCGACTTCCTGAAAACTCAAAGCGTTTACGACTTCACATTCAGCAAAGGAACAAAAGACTTTCTGCAAAATCTGCTTAGCACGGAAATTAAAAATTACACGCAAGTTCACACAATGCTTGAACAAGTGATTGTGAAATCTACTGCTTCTGTTTGGTTTTCAAGACCAAATGCCAGCGAAATTATTGACGAGATGCGAACTCTTACAAACGAGGAAATTCAACGCTACATTTTCCCGCAGTCTCAATATTTTTTCTCTATTCTTGGCAGGCATTTAAACATTTTGGATAAGAAAACATTGGAAAAAATTGCAAAAGAGTGATGGAGTAAGAAAATTGTTGAAATTTATTTGACTTTTCAATAATAGATCATTACAAGGGTGTGTCATTCTTTTTATATACATGTTTGAATCGGATAGCACCCTGCAAAAGCTCTTAGATAGCGGTATGATTTCTATTGAAAATCTTGATAGGACATATATTCGACCAGCTTCAATTGATTTAACGGTTTCTGCTGTTGTTTGTGAATCTATTGCCGGTAGCGAAGAAATTAATTCAGACACAACATACGATTCAATTAAAAGTGCATTCAACGAACATAATATTGAAGATAAGTTTATTTTAAAACCATCTTCATCGGTGATTTGCAGAACAAAAGAAATTATCACAATCAACAGTGATAATATAGGATTCTTGGTAAATAGAAATAGCCTTGTACGACTAGGCATTAGTGTTTCAGTTTCAATTGTGAACCCTGGGTACTCTGGATTTCTTCCTTTTATTTTAAGAAATGAAAGTAATTTTAATTTTAGCTTTAAAGAAGGCGATCGTTTGTGTCAACTTGTGATTGCAGAAACGAAGCCGGTTAATGAACATTATGGAATGCGAGATGATTCAAAGTATGTCAATAACAATAGCATGCTTTCACTCTACAATAAAGATAAAAAATAGCATCATGGCTGATGATTTGTATGGTACAATTCACGAAATTGCACGCAATAATATTCGTGAGAAATGCAGAAGAGATTACAATCAATCTTACGATGAAGTGATAGCAAATCCAGAATTGGAAAATAAGATGAACCAGTCCGACATACAAAATAAAGTAATTCAAGAATATAAAAGACTTGTTATTGAATCGTTGAATGATTTGAACTGGTGGGACAAAGTGCTATTCTGTTTTCAAATTTTCAAAAAAAACAAGACGGTATTTTTCTTGATAGCACTTATACATTTTATAATATATATTGTGGGTCAGTATGGAGTTCCGTTTTTATTTACACTCATTAAATCCCACCTTTTGTAATTTTCCTTGAAAAACAAAAATTGTTGATAATGGTTGAATATTAGTTTATCCATTATCAATGAAAGTTAGAACACGCATCGCACCATCACCAACGGGACTTCTTCACATTGGAACAGCACGCACGGCACTTTTTAACTATCTTTTTGCAAAAAAACACGGCGGGCAATTCCTCGTTCGAATTGAAGACACAGACGAAGCCAGAAACACCAAGGAATCTTACGATGCCATAATGAACGGGCTTTCTTGGCTTGGAATGGAATCTGATGAAATGGTTGAGTATCAATCAAAAAGAGGAGAGCTTTACAAGGAAAAAATTGAAGAGCTGCTTGAAAATGGTTCTGCTTATCAATCATACATTTCCGAGGAGGAAATCTCCAAAAGAAAGGAGGAATCAATTGCCCAAAACACACGATACATTCACAGATATTCCCCACATGATGAAATTTTCGTTGAAGGTGTGAAGCCGGTTGTGAGGCTTAAAATTCAAGCTGGCGTAAGAGTTATCATTAAAGATGTCGTTCAAGGCGATGTTATTATTAACACTGATACAATTGAAGATTTTGTTTTAGCAAGAAGTGATGGTTCGCCAATTTATATGCTTGCCGTTGTGTGCGATGATATTGACATGGAAATTACGCATGTAATTCGTGGAGTTGACCACCTTACAAACACAGCAAAACAAATTCTGTTATACAACGCCCTAAATGCACAAATGCCAACTTTTGTCCACATTCCATTAATTCATGGCGATGACGGTTCCAAACTTTCTAAACGCCACGGTGCAATTTCAACAATGGAATACAAAACACAAGGATACCTTCCCGAAGCAATTCGTGCATACTTACTTCGCCTTGGTTGGGGAAGTGGAACTGACGAAATTTTGAACGACAAGCAAGCATTGGAGGCATTCTCGCTTGAAGGAATAGGGCGTGCACCTTCACGGTTTGACTTTGCAAAATTGCAACACATCAATGAATTTTTCATAAAAAATTCAGAAAATGGATATTTAATCAACATTCTACAAACGGAATATGACTTCAACTTTGAAGAAATTATCAACCCAGATTTAGCTGTTCATTTGGTGAAAAATCGTGCAAAAACACTTCTTGAACTTATGACAGTCCTGCAATTTTTCAAAAAAGATTTCACGAAACCTCAAAACATTGAGCAAGACAAGCTTGCACACATTCAATCGTTTCTGAAAAATGCAAAAAACGAAAATCTGCACGACGAATTCAAGACATTTCTTGACGCAAACAGCTTGAAATTTAAAGATATTGGTCCAACATTTCGCGTGGCATTAATTGGCGAAACATCATCAATTGGAATTTTTGATATTATTACCGTTATTGGATTTGACGAAGCAAAAAGAAGAATAATTTAGGAAAAAAATAAAAAAATACTTGACAATAGCTTTATTTATTTCGTGAATTTTATTAAATAAATTTTTTAATAAAACAATGTCATTCTTCAAAATCGCTACTGCTGCTGTAATCCTATCTTCTTCTGTTTTTGCTGCTGAAGCTGTAAAAGCTCCTGCTGCTCCTGCTGCTGCTCCAGTTGCTGCTGCAAAAGAAGTAAAAGCTGCTGCTCCAGTTGCTGCTGTTAAAGCTGCTCCTGCTGCTGTTAAAGCTGCTCCTGCTGCTGCTCCAGTTGCTGCTGCAAAAAAATAAGCTTACGCTTATGCTACAGTGTGTGGGTGCAAATCCACACACACTTTTACTTTGAAAAGTTTGTTCAAACTTTCTCAATATTTCCAAAAAAACATCTTATATTTTTTAAAATTTGAGGAATAAGCAATTGCAAAATAGGATCGCTCTAAAATCTTCCAGAAAAAATCTTTAAAATACTTTTTGCAAAACTCTCACCTTCCTTAATTCGAACCTCAGGTTTCAGCCAATCTTTGTTCATCAAAGTAACATCGTGGTTGGATACCATCTCCAAGACATCCTTAATGCTTTTGGTAAATTCTTTGTGCGTGTGAATTATAATTTGCTTGCAGTCTTGCGGTGGATTAATGTCGATCCAAATTTGTCGCAGATACCTAACCAGCAGTTGTGAAATAAACTTAATCGTGTCGTAATTTATCACTGCCATAAGCTCCTTGTTCACACCCTTTGCATTATGAATTTTTTCAATCATATCAAGCTCGCTGAAACATACAAAATGTTGAAGTGCCAACACAACTGCCCTTCGTGTAAGGTGTGGAAATTTTGCCATAGTTGCAAGTGCGATATATTGAATGATATCGCCAAGACCCCTATTTATGCGGTAAATATCCTGTAAACTTCCAGCACCGTCGAATGTGTACAGGGTAATTTGTCTTGAAATGTGAACTATTCCAATGCGTTGAGTGTTGATTAACTCCTTTGAATTTTGTGCGAAAAGACTGAAAAACGACCACACTTTTTCAACATTCACACCAACATTTGTGAAACAGGATATGAGGGTTTTTAGTTGTGAGTCGTCAAATATTTCATATATCTTGCAGGTTTTCATCGCAAAAGAGTTTGTGATAATTTTTCCTTCAGGAGCGGACATCTTTTGTAAGCGTGATGCCTTGATAACTTCGTGACCAAAAATATCGCAGATAATCTCTACTTCTTCAATTGATGTCGCAAATTCGTTTTCATGTTTATCAATTAGGCGATTTATGCTTGTTTGAAGATCGTGTTCGTTAGCAATTTCATCGCTGGAAACACCGTAAAGTTGCACAGACGTTGCATTTTGTGTGATTGTGGAGTGTATTGAGATTGAGGCTCCGCTTATTGTTACAATGTGCATGGTTTTGTGCATAATTGTGCTTCTTTCAAATATTCATCAACATTTTGCGTATTAAGTTTTTGAATGAATGCCGTGTTTTGAAGGGTGGAATCGTGTATTTTGCTTGCAACTCCATTAATTTTGAAATCAATAATTGCACAAATTTGAGCGAATGTGGAATCAATTGTATGGTTTGTGATTATATATTCATAATTTTTGGAATGGGATATATCCAAAATGGCGTTTTGCATGCGGTCGTTTATCACAGATTGCGGAATGTCTCCCCTGTGTTCAAGCCTGCCTTGAAGAGTAGCAAGAGACGGTGGCAAAAGGAAAATACTCAACAAATTATTAGCAGAATGTTCATTAATTTGAATGAAGCCTTGGAAGTCGATATCAAACAATGTGTTGTGAGTTTTGGAAATTTTGCTTTTTGGTGTTCCGTAAAAATTACCACAAATTTCAGCATACTCCAAAAATTCATTTTGCAAAATCATTGCTTGAAAATTTTCCTTTGTTAGGAAAAAATATTCCTTACCGTGTGTTTCGTGGTCTCTTTTTTGGCGAGTAGTCGCCGAAATTGAAAATTTAACCTTGCTTTCAACTGGCGAACGGGAATCGTTCATTAACATATTGCAAAGCGTTGTTTTTCCGCCACCAGATGGCGATGATATTATGATAAAGTGCATGTTATATTGAAAATTGTTCTGATAGAATTTTTTCCTCCAATGTCAGTTTGTTGTCAAACAGAAGTTCAACTCCGAAATCTTTGGAAAGTGATACTGTAATTTTTTCCACATTTTGGAAGTGTTTGGAATCGACATTTGCCGAAGCGGGGCGTTTGAATGATTGCATCATTTCAATTTCAATTATTGAAGTATTTGAAAGAAGAGCGCCTTTCCACGATCGTGGTCTGAATGGTGAAACGGGCTGAAGACTTAGCAGGTTGGAATTGACATTAAAGACCGCCCCCCCAACGGAGAAGTTGTAAGCGGTGGAACCTGCTGGTGTTGCAACAAGAATGCCGTCCGCCACAAGTTCTGGCATGCGAACTATTCCATCGACAGAAATTTTCATGTGGGTTGCTTGTCCCGTTTGTCTTAAAATTGAGACATCGTTAATGGCATATGCTGTAATTTTTTCACCGTTAGAACACAAAATTTCCACTTTCAAAAAATGCAAAACAGAAGAAGACGCAGTTTCAATTGCGGTCTTTAACATTACCGATTGAATTTTGTTATTTGTTAAAAAGCCAATTGTGCCGTAATTTATTGGGTAAATTTTTGGAATTTTGCAAAGATTTTTCAAAATGTGAGTGATATAAAGCAGGAAGCCGTCACCACCAAGGGTTATGAAGGTGTCGTTTTGGGAGATATTTTGCGGTTTAAATTCTGCATCAGAAAAAATTTCCCAGCCATAAATTTTACAAAGCTGTTCGGCAAAAATTTCAGCTTGAATGTTTCGGCTGTCATAAATGCAGGTGTACATGCTTTAAATTTAGTTTTGTTTTTAATGATATTTCTTGCTTTTAGAAATGTCAAGTTTGGAAAAGTTACATTACCCTAGTTTTTGCGATAGCCTCATCAACCGCACCTGAAATAACGCTTTGCAGGGCGTTCTTTTGGCGTAAAAAATTTAACCCCGCTTCTGTTGTTCCACCTTTGGAGGCAACATTTTGCGTTGCATTAAAAAACGACAGTCCTTCGTTTTCTTGTATATATTTACACGCATTTTGGAAAAGGTTCAGCATCATTTCCCTGTTGTTGGTGCTTGGGAAGAGTAATTGGGATTTCATAAAAAAAGCGTCCATAACTTCAAACACAAAACCAATTCCAGAGCCATAAATTCCCGTGAAATAATCAATTTCTTCCTCGTTTTCACACTTTAAAATATGGTTATTTCCAAAAAGATTTTCAACCGCAACAGATTCACCTTCATTCAGCCCTTGTGAATGGCAAGCAAGGAAGGAGTTGCCGAAGTTGAAGGCTAAACTTGGCATTATGCGAAAAACTTTCTCCGTTTGAAATAATTTTTTTATTTTTTCCACTTTTGTTCCGGCAAGAACTGAAATGAACACCGTGCTTGCGTTGTGTAAATTTGATGGCAGGTTTTTGGCAACATCTTCAATGTGTTGTGGTTTGCACCCAAGAAAAATATGCGTGTAATTTCCATTGAGATTTCTAAAATCGTTAACGCAATGAACATTTTCAATTGTGGAATTTGGCGAATAGACATCAATTTGAACGCCTTGCTGAATGTTCAAAAATGCTTTGCTGATTTTGGAAAGGGATATGACTAAAATTCGCATTACTCGTGAAAAAATTTATTCAATTGTTGCACTTATTTTGGGAAAAGCAAGTAAAACCGTGGTTTCCAAAGAAAACAGGGTCTTTCCAAGGAAATTTACCAATTGGCGATGAACCCGCTGGTGTTTGCTTGGTCCCAGTTTTGAAGTTCCACAAGCTGGTCAATTCCTTGCAGCCTTCCAAGGTTACCAAACGATTTATCGCCGTAAATTATTGGACGCATCAAGTTTGCACCACCCACTTGCGTTCCAAGAGTTACCCCCCGACACCAAGAATATGTTGAACCCCAAGCGACGGCGTAATCAAGTTTGTCTTTATCGGTAATTTCCCTGCCATTGAAGAGGTCGCGCTCGTCTCCAAATTTTGTGCCGAAAAACCTTTGGTCTTTTTTAAATTGATAAAAATTCTTGTGAAATTCGTGCGTGAAAATGCTTAAACCAGATTCACAACCCTCCTTCCACCCTTGTTGATAGGCATCGCTTGTGTCTTTTGGCATATACGACATAAACCTTCCACCCGGCTTCATAAGGTTTCCCATTGTAACGCCAGATTCCCCAACACACGAAGTTAAAAGCACAATTAGTGCGATAATTTTTTTCATATTATTTTGATATTACTTTCCACAAAATTGACAAGAACCAAACAAACCAAAGAAGTTATCTGGCGAACCATAGTTTGCAACACCCGGAAACCCATTGTTGACATTTTCATCAAAATACCAAACACCCGGCTTTGATTCAGCATCGCCACCACCAATTGGCATTTCAACTGCTGAATGAAACGGTTGAACCATTGAACCAAGCCCAGTGGTGTTGACGAATCTGCTACCAAGTGTTTGGTTGTATGTCCAACCGATGGCTTCCGGAAAGCAAGAACCCCAGCCACGCCCCCAAGCAAAGCGATATCTGTCATCACTAATTAATTCGGGATTCTGCCTGAAATAAAATATTGTTTTATAAAACGAGTTACCACGGGCTGCGTATCCTGAAAAACAGCCGTCGAATAAACCCATTTTGGTCATTTCGTCCATTGTGTCGTCTTTAAGAATTTTTTGCATCATTGGAAGACCATTAATCGCTTTTTTTCGAATTATATCACAACCCTGTAATTGAGTTAGTGCAATAATGCTTAGCAAAAACAGAACTTCCCTCATATCGGATTAAATAACTTAAATAACAATACCACATTTTTCACGCAAATGCAAGAATTAAGATTTACATACCAGCTTTATACGCAATGCTGTCGCCTTTGAAACCCATAATATTCACATTCGACCTTGTGTAATTATTCGTAAAAACTGATTTCCCAAGGTAGCAATAATACATTCCAAATGCAAAAGCGTTTTTATATTCCGCATCACTAAGCATTGTGCTATCAAGGTAAAGGTCGGAGGAATCACGCACTGATGTTGGTGATGTTTCGTTGACATTTGCCAGCATGCAGCCGTCCCACATTGCCATTTTTTGCACGGGTGAAGCGTTGGTTCTGTCAATAAATGCGGCATGGGATATTTCACGAGACGGAAACCAGCACGATGTTGTTGCAAGTAAAATGCCAAGATAAACCATCAAATGTAATCTATTTTTTTTCATAAAATTTATAAAAATTGCTACCAAATACCCGCAGATTTCCCACCACCAATACCGTCCTGTTTTTCAGCAATACGACCGCAGTAATAAAACGCCATTTGCCAGCCAACTTCGTAATCGGGGTGGTCTGCGGCATATTGAAAATCCTTCCTGAAACTCAATGTGCCGGCATCAACATAAAATGTGCTGGAATTGTAAGCCGCACCCGATGCACAGCCTTCTGTCCAGCCATATTGAAAGTCAGGCGGACCTTTGGGTGCTTTGTTCATTAAATTGTTTTTCGTTGGAAGACCAACAGGCAATTTGTATCCACCTTTGCAGCCATATAATTCCAAGCAACAAACCAGAAGTAATAATATTTTTTTCATATAATTTTCTAAAAAATCCACCAATCGTATTGATAAGTGCAATGTTCGTAACCGTCCATATATCCCCGTGTGTAAAATTCACCGAACTTTATCACAGGGTGTGGTTCGTTAGGGTTTTCAGGGTTTCGCCCCGTCATTTTCCAGCCGTCAACTTGCGGAGCAGCTATCCTTTGTGCACCACTTGAAGCCAGCTGCATTGCGGTTACACAGCCATCATTGAAACCTTCTTTCCAGTCGTTATCTGAAAGTTCGTATTGCTCGGGATTAATTCGCATGGAGTAGGGTCTTGCATATTTATTATTCCAGTCCTTTGGTGCTTTTGCACAGGAAGTTACACCCACAACAATTATTAACGCAAAAGAAACCTTTTTCGAAACCTTTTTCATTGTATGCACAAAACTTGCTTTTTCAAAATGTTATATTAACCTTGGAATAATACTAGCACACTTTTAATGCAATGTAAATAGATTTTATGAAAATATTAACTCTTCTTCTGGTAATTGTTCAATTTACTGCAATAACTTGCAGTGCAATGGCTGAAGAAAATGCAAGTTCAGAGGCATTTAAGTATGGAACTTACAACGCACGGGCGAAGGTTCGCAACAGTGAAAGCTTGCCATCGCAAGTTAACGATTTACCAATGGAACACCAAAAGTATATTCCGCCGCAAGACGAAGCGGGAAAAATTGATGTTTTGAATTACGATGAATATAGTCCAAAGCATCAGAAAGCAACACAAGCGGAAATTGAACGCCTTCGCAAGCATTACAGGCATGTTGCTTTAAAAGACCAAGTGCCACAGTTGCATTATATTGCGTTTAAGTATATATACGCCCTGCCAACTGTTGTGAATGATTACCAAGAAAAAGTTTCAGGCTCAACAACAATTCAAAAAGCCGCAATTGATGTTTTTAACACAATTAGTGTACAAAATGTCAACCAATTATTGCTTGACAAGAGGAGTTTTGGCATTGGTGGTTCTTACGGAAGGCAGTTGAGTAAAAGTGTATCAAGCGAATGGGAGGTGGCGTTTTATCAAAAAACATTCACACACACAGATAGCAGCTTAACAGGCATTGCTGTGAGTTACGATTACACGGATGCGGCGGGGAATCCGCAAGTTGGAACACTGAAATATACTAATGTGGAATATATTCAGCGAAATCTTGCGTTGACATACAGTCGACATATTGAATTTATCAATTTCTTTGGTGAAAGTTCAAGCGAGAAGATATCTAAGTTTGTGCCATACGTAACAATTGGTGGTGGTGCAATTTCACGATGGAACTTCCTGCGATTTTCCTTAGACGCACTAGGTACGACAAGTTCAGCGATCGCCGACCTTACAACCGATGAATCAATATTCAGCTTCATGCCTGCATTTGTTTATGGCTTGGGGTTAAGGTATAAAATGACATCATACCTAAGTTTTGATGCACAGTTTAAGTCTATTCAGCCGGTGAATGATATTAACTTTCAGAACTATGCAATATTCACAGGGTTAAGAATTTATTTTTAAATATGTTAAGTTTATACCTAATATCACCCGAAACTATCCATAATGTTGATTTGTTCTTGCTTCAATTAAGGGAAATTTTTGAATTAGAGTTTAAGCCAAGTTTATTTCAATTGCGTTTGAAGAATGTTACAAATGATGAGCTTGAAAGTGTAATTTTGCAAATTAAGCGATTATGTGAATATTATGCTGTGGAAATGATTTTAAACGATAACATTTCCCTAGCATTAAAATATGATGTTGGAGTTCATGTGGGAAGTTCTGACGCCAGTTTGCAGGAGTTGGAGTATTTCAAAAAAAATAGCAAAAACATTGCTGGTGTAAGTTGTTATAATTCAATTGAGCGAGCAAAAATGTTTGAAAAAGTGGCGGATTACATTTCATTTGGAGCAATGTTTCAATCTTCAACGAAGAAAAATGCTCCGGTTTGTGAGAAATCGACAATTGTTGAATTTGCAAAAATTTCAAACAAGAAAATTTCTATTATTGGAGGAATTACGGCGGAAAATATGGCGGAAATTTCAGATGTCTTACCGTGCGTGGAATACATATGTGTGATATCCGAAGTGTGGGGAAAATGATTCTTGACAAAACAGTTTTTGTTATAAGGATTATTTTATGAACGAAGTATACAAAATTATGCAAAACTCAACAGCGTGGCCAATTGTGGAGGCTCAAAGAATTCACAAACAAATTAATGGAAAAACGCCGGCAAAAGGTTTTGTTTTATTTGAAACGGGATATGGACCATCTGGATTGCCACACATTGGAACATTTGGCGAAGTTGTTCGAACGATATTTGTGAAATTTGCGTTTGAAAGGTTGTATCCTGAAATTCCAACGCGTCTTGTTTGCGTTTCAGATGACATCGACGGTCTTAGAAAAATTCCGGAAAATCTTCCAAACAAGGAAATGCTTGAGCCTCATCTGAAAAAACCGCTGACAAAAGTGCCCGACCCTTTCCAAACACACACAAGCTATGGTCATAATATGAACGCAAGGCTTTGCTCATTTTTGGACGGCTTCAATTTTGAATACGAATTTGTTTCGGCAACTCAAAAATACGAAAATGGGGAATATAACGCAACAATGCTTAAAGTTCTGGAAAAATATGATGAAATTATGAAGCTTATGCTTCCAACGTTGGGGGAAGATCGTCAAAAAACATACTCACCATTTATGCCAATTTGCAACAAAACCGGCGTTGTTTTGGAAGAAGGTGTTATTTCTGTGAATAAACAAAATGGGACGATTCTCTGCAAAAACTCACTTGGCGAAGAAGTTGAAACGGAAGTTACCAACGGAAAATGCAAGCTTCAATGGAAGGTTGATTTTGGTGCAAGATGGCACACATTTGGCGTTGATTACGAAATTTTTGGGAAGGACCACCTTGCAAACGAACCGCTTTATAAAAAGATTTGCCAAATTTTGGGAACAAAACCGCCAGTGAATTTCTGTTATGAACTTTTTCTTGGGGAAGATGGTGCGAAAATTTCAAAATCCAAAGGAAATGGAATTTCGGTCGAACAATGGCTTGCTTGTGCACCAGCGGAATCGCTTTCACTGTTTATGTTTCAAAAGCCAAAAACTGCGAAGAAGCTTTATTTTGCATCAATTCCAAAAGCGGTTGATGAATACATCGCATTCGTGCATTCGTTTTGGAAAAATCCTGATGCAATATGTGATAATCCAGTATTTTATACCCACAAAGGGGAAGTTCCGCAGTTCAACCTTGAAGGAATTTCATATGCGTTGATTTTAAACCTTGCTTCCGTTTGTAACCCAGATTCTGACGATATTTTATGGGGCTTTATCCAAAAATATGCACCACATTTGCATCAGGGAAAATTCCCATTTTTGGACGAAATGGTCGCAAAATCTATCAACTATTACACGCACTATATTAAGCCAAATAAGAAATTTGATGTTCCAACCATACAAGAAAGAGTATTGCTGGAAAAGCTTTTGGAGTTTTGCAAATCAACACAAGAAGTTGACGGTGGAGTTCTTCAAAACGGCGTTTATGCAATTGCGATGGAGTTTGAATTTGATATTAAAGCTTGGTTTTCCTGTATTTACCGCACAATTTTGGGACAAAGTGAAGGACCAAGAGTGGGCTCGTTCATTGCACTTTTTGGAACGCAAAACATGGCAAAATTAATTGAAGAAAAATTGAAGTAAGATTTATGAAAAACATTTTGGAGTATATTCGCAGCGAAATTGCGAAAGTTTGTGAAATTTCACAGGAAGTTCCGTTTGTGTGTGAATACCCAAGGGATAAGTCTCACGGAGATTTTGCCACAAATATTGCTATGATTGCTTCAAAAATTGAAAAAAAATCACCAATTGATCTTGCTCAAAAACTTGTGCCGTTAATACAATCTCTTCCGTTTGTGCGTGAATGCACGGTTGCAAAGCCAGCTTTTATTAATATTCGCGTGAATGATTCCATTTTTCTTGAAATGATGGAGTCAATTATTGAAGCAAAAAAATTGCCAGATATTGGGAAATCGGAGAAAATTAACATCGAATATGTTTCGGCAAATCCAACGGGACCACTTCATGTTGGGCATTTACGCGGTGCAATTTATGGCGACGTTCTTGCGGATTTACTACTTAAAACAGGGTTTGATGTTGCGAAGGAATATTACATTAACGATGCGGGAAATCAAATTGATGTTCTGGGGAAATCGGTATGGATTCGCTACCGCCAACTTTTAGGTGAAAATGTTGAAGTGCCAGAAGGGTGCTATCCTGCGGAATATATTGTTGATATTGCACGGGAAATTCGTGCGAAATTTGGTAGTGATTTGCAAGAAAACGACCCAATTTTCAAACAATTTGCAACGGAATGGAATTTAAACTGGGTGAAATCTACGCTTGCAAAGTTGAAAATTAAGCACGATGTTTTTTCTTCTGAAAAAGAAATTGTGAATTCTGATGCCATTTCAAAGGCGTTTGACGAACTTTGGGAGAAAAACCTAATTTATAAGGCAGTTCCGGAAAAACCAAGATCTGTGGATTTAGAAAATTGGGAACCGCTTGAATGCACGCTGTTTAGAACAAAAGATTTTGGCGATTCACAAGACCGTGTCGTTCAAAAACACAACGGAAGTTATACATATTGCGTGCCGGATATGGTTTATAACCGCAATAAAATCAATCGTGGATTCAACAATTTGGTTATGGTTTTAGGAGCAGACCACCTTGGTTATGTTTCCCGTCTTCAAGCAATGACAAAAGCAATCGCAACGCAAAACTTTCATCTTGATATCAAAATTTGCCAAATTGTGAAGTTTTTGAAAGATGGCGAAGCGTTTAAGATGTCCAAACGGGCAGGGAATTTTGTTACCGTTGATGACATTTTGGAGGCGGTAAATGTTGATATTCTGCGTTTTATTATGCTTACGAAAAAAAACGATGTTCATATGGATTTTGATGTTGAAAAAGTGAAAGAACAAACAAAGGAAAACCCAATTTTCTATATACAATACGCCTATTCACGCCTCTCTTCGATTATGAGGAAAAGCGAAATTCAAAATACCGATTTTTCAAACACAACAATTAATCCACATTTTAGCGATTTAGCCCGCAGAATTGTAGAATTTCCTTCCATTCTTGCCGTTGCGGTGAAAAATCACGAACCTCACCACCTTGCATTTTACGCATACACCCTTGCTGGGGAGTTACATTCGGCGTGGACTCTTGGCAATTCAGTGCGTGAGGCTCGCTTCATAGTTGATGGTCAGTCGCCAGAAATTTCCTTGCACAATCAGTCAAGTGTCAATATTATTCTTTCAACCAAAAAAGTTTTTGAGTTCATCTTCGATATATTCAATATTGAGCCGTTAAGTAGTATGTAATTTTATGAAATTCTTCGTTCTTATTTTAATTTTCCTGCATGCCGAATTTGCTTTTGCAAAAATCGCTCAACAGGATGAAGTGAAAATTCGCAAACAAAAAACCGTCCCAGCACTTGTTCTTGGTCGGAAGAAGGTGAAAAATAATAGTGCGAGCGTTGTGAAAAAAATCGATTCGCAAAATTCCATCACAATTGATAATTCTGAGATAGCACCGAAGGTTGATGTTGAGCAATATAAGAAAATAACTCGTAAAAAACAAGACTGGAAAGAACACCTTAAAAATCTCACAAAGGATATTTCCACGCTTGAAGCAAAAATTACGGAATCCAAAGACAGGAATCCAAAAGACGAAGATGCAGTGGAAAATTATACGAAACAGTTGTATGAATTGAAGTACTATCGTTCAATCGTGAATACTCACTTGAAGAATTATGGCAAGGCAATTGCGGAAGCAAAGGAAGTTGTACAGTTTGATGAATCTTATTTATTGTTAAAACCTGCAATGTTTTTTAATAAAACAATTAGCCTTGATGGTGTGATGAAATCTGTTTGGAGTTTGTTGAAAACTGCGGAGGAAAATTCGTGCAATAATGCAAGCGAATGTTTGCAGGATGTGGGCGAGAGATATTCAACAAAATGGCATGAAGGAAGTCATGATTACACAAAGTATGAATCGGCATTTTTCAACAATTCTTCATTTGCTGATATCAAAACGGTTATTGGTGCTGCAATGGGAACTTCTTCGTGTGTTGGTATGTGTTTAATTGGGGTGAATGCAAGTTTTGATGTTAAGGGCAGGGATGTTTTACAAACGGGAGTTGATACACAGTCTACAACACCACCTCCTCCACCTCCACCTCCACCACCTCCACCACCTCCTCCTCCAACGACATTCTGCTCATCATTTGAAACAAGTGTGGATAAATACTCGCTGTATTCCCTGCAAATTACACGAATGAATGTTGTTTTGCAAAGTGCAACATCAACTGCGAAAGTGCATGCGTATCTTTGCCGAGGCTTCACCAATGTAATGATGCTTGAGTCTGGAATTAATGCAAATTCAAGCTACATTGCAAATGCAAAGAATGATATTAAATCTGCAATTGTAGTGAACGAAGCCTTGCCCGTTATTGAACAGCTTGACGAAATTGACGATGTTATTGATATTGATGTGCTATTTGGAAAGTATAACTCCGTGATAACTAAGGACATGACAAACGAAGACAAAGCCTTGGCACAGTATGCAATTAGTCAGCAAGGATTAAATGAATTAAAAACATCACTAGAAGCAAATTCCGCAGACATTGAGAGTATATCCAGTATTTCGGAATACTTAACGGACGAGCAAAAAACGGATATTGCTGCTGCTTACAGCAAATACTCAATTGCAGATCCTTACGGCGATCCACAAGTTCAAACGGCAAGTATAACGGCGAAGTCTAACCGTGCAACTGCCCAGCAGGGGCTTGATTTCGAATCTAATCTTCAAGATTTCCTTGATGCAATTATTGATTTACAGAAAAACGGAGATTTGTAAGATTTTCACCACCACAAACAATTAGTAAATGGTGGTGAATGTTGTGTTTAGATATCGCGAAGGCGGAATCTTAGTGCGTTAAGTTTAATGAAACCTTCGGCATCTTTTTGGTTGTAGACCGAATCCGTTTCAAATGTAACAACATTTTTGTTAAACAGTGTATGTGGAGACTTCCTTCCTTCAATCAAAACATTGCCTTTGTAAAGCGAAAGCTTGACAGTTCCCGAAACTTTTTCTTGGGAAAAATCAATTGCAGATTGAAGCATTTGGCGTTCGCCAGAAAACCAGAATCCGTTGTAGATTAACTCCGCATATTTTGGCATAAGTTCGTCTTTTAGGTGCATTGTTCCGCGGTCAAGGGTGATTGATTCAATTGCACGATGTGCGTGAAGCAAAATTGTGCCACCCGGTGTTTCGTAAATTCCACGAGATTTCATTCCAATGAAGCGATTTTCGATTAAATCAATTCTTCCAACACCATGCTTTGCACCAATTTCGTTGAGTTTCGTCAAAAGGTTCGCCGGCGAAAGTTTTTGCCCGTTAATTGCAATGGCATCGCCTTTTTCAAAATCAATTTCAATTGTTTCTTTTTCATTTGGAGTTTCCTCAAGGTGTTTAACACGAATGTATGTATCGCGTTTTGCGGGTTCCCAAGTGTCTTCAAGTGCTTTTCCCTCGATGGAAAGATGAAGAAGGTTTGCGTCCATTGAATATGGTGGTTCGTTTTCTTTCCCCATTGGAATTTCAATATTATGTTTGCGAGCAAATTCAAGCATTTGCGTGCGTGATGTCAATGACCATTCACGCCAAGGTGCGACAACCTTAACATTTGGCATGTTGGCGTAATATCCAAGTTCGAAGCGGATTTGGTCGTTTCCTTTGCCGGTTGCACCGTGGGAAACAATATTTGCACCAACGCTTTTCGCAACTTCAATTTGACGCAACGCAATTAAAGGGCGTGCAATGCAAGTTCCAAGAAGGTAAGACCCTTCATAAAGAGCATTCGCCCGAAACATTGGAAAAACGAAATCACGAACAAATTCTTCTTTCAAATCCATAACAGTAGCAGATTTTGCACCCGTTCTGATAGCCTTTGCTTTCACTTCATCCATGTTATCTTCACCCTGCCCAAGATCAGCAGTGAAAGTGTGAACTTCGTAACCTTTTTCTTCAATTAACCATTTTAATATAACGGAGGTATCAAGCCCGCCGGAGTAGGCTAAAACTACTTTTTCTGACATAATATAAGCAAAATTTTTTACACAAAAAAAGACTATTTGACAATTGTCAATAATTGTTTGCAATATATACATATTTACAAGCTTTTAAAACTTTTTTCATCTTTTTCAAAAAAAACCCTTGACATTTGAAAAGGATATGTTTTTAAGTCTAAATACGAAAAGCAAGAAATGAAAAACTTTCCCTTTTTGTAATGTTGTAAAGAATAAATCAAACAAA
>CANKQN010000006.1 GCA_947485035.1 Rickettsiales bacterium
GCAATAACTTTTGCATCAACTTTGTCTCCAACAGCAAATCTGCTTGTGCGTTGCTCAGATTTATCATAAGCAATATGCGATTTTCTGATTGATGTTTTGAATGTTTCAAGAATTGTAACAAAAATTTGAGTTTGGTCAAGAGATGTAACCGTGCAAGTAACAAGCGATCCAACTTTAAGTTGATCTTTGTATTTTTTGAACTCAGATTCTTGCATTTGTTTAACACCAAGTGCAATTCTTTGCTTTTCAACATCGCCACCAATGTATGAAACTGAAATTTTATCGCCAACTTTCATTTGTTGAAGCTCGGTTTCGCCAGAAGAAGACCATGAGATATCAGAAACATGCAGAAGACCATTAATTCCACCGTCGATTGAAATAAATGCACCAAAGTTCATGATGTTTGTAATAACACCTTCAAGTTTGTCTCCAATTTTATGTGTTTCAACGAACGATTTCCAAGGGTTGGAGTTCATTTGTTTTAAACTTAGAGCAATACGGTGCGAGTTAGTATCAACGCTTACAATGTGTGCGTCAATCATATCACCAACTGAAATGCTTTGCATAATTTCGTTGTATTTTTCTTTTGTCCAGCTAATTTCTGAAACATGTATCAAGCCTTCAACATCTTTTTCAATTTCAAGGAAAATTCCGTAGTCGGTAATACCCGTAACTTTTCCTTTTATTGTTGAAGAAACTTTGTATTTTTCCTCCAAGTATGACCAAGGGTTTTCAGTAAGTTGTTTCATTCCAAGGGAAATTCTTTGGGTTTCGTGATCGATTTTTATAACTTTCACTTTCACTTTATCGCCTGTTTTAAGAACCTCAGATGGGTGAACGATTCTTGCCCATGTAATGTCGGCAATATGCAGTAGACCGTCCATTTTGTCAAGATCGATAAACGCACCGTAGTTTGTGATATTTTTAACAATACCTTCAAGAACTTTTCCTTCTGAAATTTCTTCCAAGAATTGTGATTTGTTACCAGAACGCATGTGTTCAAGAACAGCACGACGAGATACAATTAATGACTTGAATTTTTCATCCATACTTAGAACTTTGAACTGTTGTTTTGTTCCAACAAGAGGCGAAACGTCATTCAACATTCTAATATCCAATTGACTTCCCGGAAGGAAAGCCACGATACCATCTGAATCATCTGATGCGTCGGAGTCGTCTGATGGACTTTTGAAATCGACACAAAAACCACCTTTAATTCTTGCGAAAATTTTTCCTTTCACAGTGGTTCCGTTTGCGTAAGCTTCTGTTAGTTCTTTCCAAACTTTTTCACGAGCAACCTTGTAGCGACTTACTTTAAGAACAGCATCGTTTGTTTCAAATGATTCAATGTAGAATTCATATTCTTCGCCAACGCTCAAAATTGGTTCTTCACCAGATTTGTAAAATTCTTTATAACCAACAACACCTTCTGCTTTAAGTTTAAGATCTACGATTACAATATCCCTTTTCTTGTTGATTTCAAGGATTGTGCCTTTCACAATTCTTGCATCTTCACTTGAAAATTTCATTGGTTGAAGATTAAGCTCGTGCTTGAATTCTTCGTATAGAGCTTGCTCAAACTCTGCAAATTTATCCTCTAATTTGTATTGACTTTCTTGGTTATTCATTGTTATTATTTTTTAAGTTAAAAACTTTAATTTTTAACACAATAAAAAACTTATAATTTAAAAATCAAGGAAAATAATTTCATTATTATGCAAAAAGTTCTGGAACAATATAATATTGTAAAAAATCAAACGCCGCTAAGTACGGTTTTAACACTTGTAACCAAAAAACAGACCATGGAAACAATCACTCCCATCATTGAACTTGGTCATAAAAACTTCGCCGAAAACTACATTCAAGAGGCAAAAGACAAGTGGGCAAATATTTCCGGCGTGAACTTAAAACTGATTGGGCATCTTCAATCGAACAAAATTAAGGAAGCTCTTGCTTTGTTTGACGAAATTCACACAGTTGACCGCCTTGATTTAGCCATAAAAATCCATAAAAATTTAATGCCTCAAACCAAAACAAAAGTGTTTTATGCCCAAATTAATATTGGTTTTGAACCACAAAAATCTGGAATATCCCCAGACGATTTCGCAGAATTTCTTGACCACTGTCCGCTGGAAATATCAGGTATTATGTGCATTCCACCCGAAGGCGTTGAACCTTCACCCTATTTTAAAAAAATTGTTGAAATTGCGAAATTTACCAGCGAAAAACTGGGAAAACGCTTGAAAATTAGCATGGGAATGAGTGGTGATTTTCAAACGGCGATAAAGTTTGGCAGCGATGAAATTCGTGTTGGTTCTGCAATTTTTGGTGCAAGAATTTAACATTTTTCGCACCATTTTATTCAACCGTTGGCATAGTGTTAATGATAATATTTTTGGCATCATCCAATGTTGGCTGCAATGTGTTTGAACAGAAAATTGTGAAATAAGTTTGAACAAATGCGATGTATTTATATGCCAAGTCTGCATCAAATTCGAATGTGTCAAGCTTATCAATTGCGTTGAAAAGCTCTTCTTCGGAAGTTACGGGAATTGTCAAACCTTCCATTGCGTAAAACGCATTTCCAAGGACAATCACCGGCTTATTAAATTCAAAACCGTAAAGTGCTTTGTGTGAATTTACGGTAATTATTGCTTTTGCATTTGGGACGAACTGCTCGAAACCGTCATCAAGGAACGATATGTTTTCTTCATCTTGAAAATGATAGTTTGAGTGAAATATTACGAATTGATAATTCAGATGCTCCTTTGCAAGGGTTGCAATTATTGTGAGCAAATATTTATGACTTTTCACAAACGGAGAATTTACCAAAATTTCGACAGAATCCTCTGGTTGCATTATCACAAGAATGATATTATCCGCTTTGTTTTCAACCTCAACAGATTGTTCAACTTGAAGATTTTTGAAAAATTCAGGGTTTCGTGGCAAAGAGTTTTGGAATCGTGTGGCGTTGGAATCGATAAACAGCATATCATTGCGATACCCCTCGTGCAGAATTTTTACATCAATTTTCAAGTTATGAGCAGCAACAATGCAGGCAATATGCGAAATAGAGTTGTCGTCCTTAACATAAAGAACATCAATGTTGTATTTGCGAAGATACGCATACGATTTGATAAAGTGCATTTTGGCTAGGCAGTCAAAATAGAATTTGGTAAAAAATTTGTTTGGCTTTGTGTGTGTATGTTTTAAAAAACCGTATTGCGACATATACGCAACCAAGTCGTATTCAATGTTTTTTTGAACGGCGAAAATCCATTCAAGAACGAAAAAATTGGTTACTCTGCGAAAAAACGGGCGAACTTTGTCCGCAAGTTCACTTGCTGCACAGTCGTACAATTCCTTCATAAAAGCTTCGTCGCTTTCATTTGCGGAGAGAAACATTGCGTTGATTTTCTTGCTCTTTTTTTCTTTTTTGGAAAACATCAGATTTTTTCGGAAATAATTACTGCGGTTTTTGTAAATGCCTTCATTATTAAAAATGGAAGGAGTTGCATCTGGGAATTTTTTTCACCCGTGTGTTTATGTTCAATTTCTTCTTGCATGAAGATTTTTATTTTTTCAAGAAGTTCTTCAATCTTTTCTTTATTTTGTGAAATGAAGGAATCGTGTTCGTTGTGATATTTCAGAATATCTTCAAGTTGTGAAATTTGCTGTGCGTAGTGTTCCTCAATAACCGTTTCAACCGCCTGTGTGCAAAGCATTGCAAGTTCTGGCGACCTTTTCGCCGTAACCCCACCCATAACAGAGGCGAGGCGTTTCCAAACTGGCAAAAAAACCGTCTGTGGAACGCTCATTTCCTTGGAAATTTGTTTGAAAAATTCAAAATGCTGAATTTCGCCGTCAAGCATTTCTTCAAGAATCTCCTTATTTTGCGTGGAATTCTTAATTTGTGTGTTATAAATTTCCACCGCTCCCATTTCGCCTGCGAAATCAACGCGAATCATTGCTTTTATATTGCTTTCAAAATCTTTTGCAAAAAGGTGGGAATGTGAACGAGTGTGCGACATATTTAATTACAATTATTGTCCTTTGCTTGGAGACGATATACCTTGGTTGGTTTTCCTATCGGCAAGGGATTGATCAGCGTTGATTTTAACTTGGTTGCTAATTTCTTGCATGCCCTTCAGTCCATTAAGTTCACCACCTGGTGCAATCGATTTTATAAGCGTGCCTTTGTCAATGAAATCACTAATTTTTATGTCAACCCCTTCGCCAACTATTTTGCCGCCAATGCCTTGCGTTCCTTGCTGTTCTTTTACAAACCCTATTGCATTAAGACTTCCAGCCGGTGCTTGCTTTGCGGAATTTTCTGCTTGTGAAAGTGCTTGCTGAAGTGCTGGGTTCATTTCTGACATATCCTTGAAAATATAATTTATAACAAACCATATTTTCCCGTTTTATAAAATTTCAAGGAAAATGTTTGACAAAAAATTTATTATTATATATTCATATGAAAAAAGTTGGAAGTATGAACAGTAACAACGGTAAAATTAGCGGAAGCTATAATAGTAACATTTGGCCGCCATATTTTGGTGGAAATAATAAACAAGAAAGGATTAATATTGTGAAAACTGCTGGCTCGTTTATTTTTGATGATGCAGAAAATAAGATATTTGATGGAATTTCCTCTTGGTGGTCGGTCTGTCATGGATACAACCACCCGCATATTGTTTCGCAAATGAAGAAATGCCTTGAAACAATGCCCCATATTATGTTTGCGGGAATTACTCACAATTATGCGGAAAAGCTTGCAAAACAACTTTGTGATTTTTCCTTTGGTAACTTCCAAAAAACATTTTTTTGCGATTCCGGTTCCGTCGCAATTGAAGTTGCACTGAAAATGTCTCTTCAATATTGGCAGGCGTTGAACAAACCGCAGAAAAAGTACATTCTTTCGTTTTCGGGGTGTTATCACGGGGAAACATTTATGTCAGCAGGCATTTCCAGCGATGAAACCACCTATCTTTCACAATACACAAACAACATTTTAAATGTGAAATTGCCGAAAAATTCGCAAGAAATTACCGATTTTGAAGAGTTCATTGCAAAGAATCATAAGCATATTGCTTGTTCAATAATTGAACCACTAGTTCAAGGAGCAGCAGGCTTGAAGTTTTATTCCGTCGAAATTTTGCGTAAAATTTTTGAGATTATCAAGAAGCACGAAATTTTATTTATTGACGATGAATGTGCGATGGGATTTTACAGGACGGGTCGCCGTTTTGCCTATGACCATGCGGAAATAAAACCGGATATTACCTGTATTGGAAAAGCATTCACAGGCGGGCACATTTCCCTTGCCGGTGTTTGCACGAGTAATGAAATTTTCAACGCAATTTGCAATGATGGTTACTTTCGTCACGGACCAACATTCATGGCAAATCCACTTGCGTGTTCTGCGGCGTCTGCTTCAATTGATATTTTCAACGAATTTAATTATTTGAATCATATCAAAAAAATTACATCAATTTTCGAACAATCACAAGCTTCGTTGAGGGGTGCGTTGAATTTGGAGCCTCGTGTTTTTGGCGCAATACTTGCCGTGGAAATAAATGTTCAAAACACATTTGTGAAAAGCTACATTAAAGAAAATGCCGGAAAATTCAAACTGTGGGTTCGCCCAATTGGGAACACACTATACCTAATTCCACCGCTAAATTCTGAAATTGAGGATTTAGAAAAGGCGCTTCAATCATTTGAAATTATCGTGAAGAATTTGCATAATTTATGATTTTTTCTTTTTTAATTGTTGTTATATCACAGTATAACACTGAAAATTTAGAAAGAGGCAAGAAACCAATCTTGACAAGCTTTTATAGCGGTTTTTTGCGTTTGAATGTGTGTTGCAAAGATTTTTTTACCAAATTGTTATATTACTGTAATACTACACTATAACGCTTCATGGAAATAATATGCGGTTTTGAAAATCTTCCTTGACAAATTATTTTTTTATTTTATTTATATTTCAAATATTTTATTTTTGTGAAGGAATTGCTGAACATACACGAAAATCTGCTGGAATTTCAAAACTGGCTTGAACCACACATTGAAGAACGCATTCAAAAATTGCCTGAAAATGACGATGGTCAAATTCGCATAAAAAACGCAATAATTCACTCGCTTCTTGGTGGTGGTAAAAGAATTCGTGCCTTTATAATAACGCAATCTTGCGAAATTTATGGCATTGAAAAGGAAAATATAATACCTCTGTTGGTTGCCATTGAAATGGTTCATTGCTACTCCCTAATTCACGACGACCTTCCCTGCGTTGACAATTCCGATACTCGTCGTGGTAAAAAATCTTTGCACAAACAATTCGATGAAGCAACCGCTCTTTTAACGGGAAATGCCTTAATGAGCATGGCTTTTGATGAAATTCTTGCGAATAATTTTGAGATTGAAAACCGCGTGAAAATCTCGCTACTAAAACACCTTTCTCATGCAATTGGATACTTTGGCATGATGTCTGGACAAATGCTCGACCTAATCATCGTCAACCAAAGAACCGCCAAAACCGAGGAATTCATTCATATGAACAAGTTGAAAACCGGTGAACTTTTCGCATTCTGTATGGCTTCCGGTGCAATTTTTAATCAGAATATTGAAGACTATAAATCGCTTGCACACATTGGTTACGATATAGGATACATATTTCAAATTGCAGATGATATCATCGATATCGCGCAAGATCCAGACTCACATGAATCCTTTGCGAAAAAGGCTTTTATCGACCACCTCGGCGGAAGTCAAGAGGCAAAAAACCACTTGATAATTATTGCAAAGCAAATAAAACACGCAGTTGCAAAATTTTCAAAAACAGAAGTAATGCCATTATTAATAGACTATATTATTACACAGTAAAATGAATAACGTATTAAAGCAAATTGTATCAATACCCGGCTTGATAAAAAATCCAGAAGATGCCAATTCCGCAAATGAATTAGTTGCAATGATGGAACAATACTCCGAAAAATATGTTGTATCGGGCGTTTCTCAACAAGGCGTTGTTACTGCAAAAATGTCAATCTCAATGACCGTCAAAGCCATCAAAATTGATCGTGAAAAACTCGCCAGCGTTCAGTCTGAAATTTTTTCACAAGAAGCAAAACAAAGCATCGCAAACGAGGTGCTTGCGGAATTGCTTGAAGAAGAAGTTCTTTCCGCTTTGCAGAATGCACGGGCTAAAATTATAAAATCGTCGCAAAAAGGTATCAAGACTCTGACACAAATCACAGAGCAAAACAAATAAATTTGCGTTATGAATAAAGTTTATATCTCGCAAGAATCCTTTCCTGCACTGCTTTCTGTTCTGCAAAAAGGAAACTCCCAAGGTGTAAAATTTTTTATTTACGACCCTCAAAACCTCTTGCAAAATCGCATATGGACCTTCTCCTCTGCGGTCTTCATTCCAAATGTGAAATCCGATGACGCACTTTTGAAAAAATACCAAGTGCCTGTTGTAATTTCAACGAATATTGAAGAAAAATCGCTAGACTCCTACACCCGAATTTTCTACGAAATTCCATTTAAAAACATAATGGAATATGACAATAACGGAAATTTTATCGCATTTGTTTCATCGCAGAATGGTGTGAAACCAAGTGCAACAACGCAGGTTTTTCAGAAAATTGGAGCAAAGTGGGAGGAGCTATCCTAAGCCCCATACGCCAGATTTTCTACGAAATGCTGTTGATGTAATATTCAAATATCATATCACAAAACTTGCTTGCGAACAATCATTATGTCGTAATGTTGAGTTTTATCAATCACTTCCTGCAAAAACTTGCTTGCATCTGCCCTTGTTGTGAAAGGTTTTTCGCCGGTAATTCTAACGGAATTCGTATCGTTCATTTTATCAATTCGCACATTGAAGCCGGCATTTTGCATTTTTTGAAAAACTTGTTTTGCACCATCTTCGCTTTTGAAGGATCCTGCTTGAATTTCGAAAATCTCGCTGGTTGATTGCACATTGGAAGGTGGAATATTTATTGGTTGCAACTGTGGTTGAGGCGTTGTCATTACTGATGAATCGTCACGAATTTGTTGGATTGTGAGTGGTTCAGATTGTTTCACAGGCGGTTGAGCCTTGATTATGTCGCTTGTTGAAGGTTCGGAAGTTGCATTCACTTTATTAATCTCATTATTGTTCAAACTTTTGCGTTCATATTCTCTTTGAGCATCTTGATATTCGTTGGCAAAATTTGGGTTCACCTCTTGATAGTCAGGGTCGTTTTCACGGCTTTTAATTTTGGCAAGAACGACTTCGTTGTATGGTGGGCGTTTTTTTTCTTGAAATATTGGGTCAATATCTAGAAGTTCTGGGTCTCTTTTGCATGAGACAAATGAAAGACTTGAAAGACTGGTAAGTGTCAATAGAATAATTCTTCCTAAATTCTTCCTCATAAATTTATATATAAATATAACAATATATATTTCAAGTATTTTTAAAAAATCAAGAATTATTTTTTCTTGACAGATTAAATTTCTTGTATAGCCTTCATTTTAATGAAATTTTGTTGTACGATGTCCGTAAATTTTTTGTTTTATATCTTCTCATTTTTGATATCACTCTCCGCAATACTTTCGATCGTGAGTAAAAACTCCGTTCATGCAGTTCTATATTTGGTTTTAACATTCTTCTCATCAGCGTGGATAATGCTTCTTTTGAATGCAGAATTTTTGGCAATGTTGCTGATTATCGTTTATGTTGGGGCAATTGCTGTGTTGTTTTTGTTCGTTGTAATGATGCTGCAAACAAATTATGTTCATAAATCTTCAATAATGCAAACATCAACCGCAATGGTGATTGCTGGAATAACATTCGTTCAAATGTTAAGCTTCCTTTTCTTTAAATCGATTAAAAGCGATGGAAAAATTATCACAAACATTCCACTTTCCGAAGTTTCAACCGAACTTTATATCAACAACTTTGTGAATTTTCAAATTGTTGGCATAATTTTACTCATAGCAATGATAGCAGTCATTCTTCTTACGCTTGAAAAATCGTCAACATTCACAAGAAAACAAAGTGTTTCAAGTCAGGTACTCCGCAACAAGGAAGATTGTATTATAATTACCAAGCCTGAAATTGGCAAGGGTGTTAAACTTTAACTATGATATATTACCACTGCAAATTCGTTCTTGAAACGGGAAAAACTGACGATATAATCATTCCAGCTGAAGACCATATTTCCCTTATGGAGCAAGTGCATTTGCACGAAGGCGTTCTTGTGAAGTTTACACGACTCTCCCAAAGTCGTTTTAAAATGACTGCACAGGATTCAATCTTCTTCTTCACATACATGCGGGAATTCCTCAACGCCGATATCGCATTGATAGAAGCGATCGATACCATCTCGCAGGAAACAAGAAAAGTTAACATTAAAGCAATCGCTTCAAAATTACAATACGACATTCGCACCGGTCACCTTCTTTCAGATGCTATGCGTAAACAGCCAACAGTTTTTTCTGGGATATCAATCAGTCTTGTTGCCGTTTCGGAAAAAATCAACTCCCTTTCAACTGCCTGTAATCACATCGTGAATTATCTTAACTTTGGTATTGTGTTGACAAGGAAAGTCAAAACTGTGATAACATATCCAATAGTTATGATAACAATGATTTTTGGTATGGTCATTTTTTATTCAACATTTGTAATTCCAAAGCTTGAAGCAATTTTCACAGAATTTGATGAAGGTGCAAGAATGCCAATTCAAACCGTTGCATTGGTTGCATTTTCTTCGTTTATTTCAAGCTATTGGCTTTTGATACTTGTTATGATGATTGCCACACCAATAGCAACAATATTTCTTTACAAAAGGTCGTATTCCATAAAACAAAAATTAGACGCATTCGCCCTGAGAGTGCCAATTCTTTCTTCAATAATTATCAAATCTCAACTTTCACGCTTTTCCCTGTTCACGGCGAACATGTATGAACGTGGATACAACTTCCTTGATTCAATCTCCGAAGCGTTAATTGTTCTTACAAACACCAAAATGAAGGCAGATATTGAGGACATGATTATAACAATTCAATCTGGTGAATCTGTTTATAAAGCACTGCGACAAATTCCCTATATTCCACGATTCGTGCACAGAATGTTTCGTGTTGCCGAAGCAACATCCAATATCCAACGCCCGCTTACTTCAATTTATGATTTCTACAATCAGGAAATTCAAAACGATCTTGACCGCGTCCTGCAATTAATTAAACCTCTGGCAATAATAATTGTTGGACTGTTAATGCTTTGGATCGTCTCAGCGACATTGCTTCCATTCTATGCAAAAATTCCGCAATTGCTGTCTTCAACACATGGATAACATTGACCAATTTCGCAATTTTTACGATATAAGGAAAGTTTTTTGGAATATTATTAGCTTTAAAAAATCGTTTGTCAAAAAGGCGTTAAGTGTCTACTACTCCCTGCATAAGAAATCTGCGGAAAAGGTTTTATACAAAATATATCACGCAAGAAATTCGCCCGCTCTTCCGCTTGGTTGTGGAATTTTGGCGGGTCTTTCGCAAGCTCCAATTTACGCCTTCTTCCTTTTACCCTTCGCCTTCACGTTGTTAATTCGCCTGATAGACTTCACCAATAGCAATAAACAATTGCTCAAAATTTCCGCACTATTTAACATAGGATACTGCCTCGTCGCACTTTATTGGCCAGCCTATGGAACATATATCTTTGGATTTCCCAAAAACATGCTTCCCATTTTCTCGGCAGGAATTATTATTCTTTCTGCAATACTCCCCACATTGGCAGTTTTTGCGTTTGGGTTAATTAGCACACAGTTGAAACCGTTTCGCAGAATTTTACTTTTTGCCTGTTTTTGGATTTTCGCAGAATATTTACGGTCATTTGTAATATTCAACTTTCCATTTGGACTTGTCGGATATTCTCTCGCCTTCACACCCGCAATGTTTCAAGCGGCAAGTGTGTTTGGTGTTTTGGGTTTGAGTTTTTTTCTTGTTTTGTGGTCATGTTCATTTTATATCGTACTTTTTACAGATGACAAACTTCTATTCATTAACTACTTTCGAACATTTTTAATGATAAATATTTCGGGAATTTTGATTGTAGTCCTTGGTTCATTAAGGCTTAACAACGCACATAACACATATTATAACCACAAAATTGCAATTGTGCAAGGTAACACGTCCGTTCGTGACGAACAAATGGAAGACTTCAAAACATACTCCAAAATTACATATAAAATTCAAGAAATAACAAAAGGAGCAATTGATGTTGTTATTTGGCCTGAAAGTGCCGGTGTACCATTCGACTTCAAACGCCACCCAAGTGCAGTTGAATATATCGATCACTTCATTTTGCCGCATCAAACATTCATTTTCAATGGTGCAAGGCGTGATAAGACACAAGTGTTCAACACGATGTATGTCTACGATTACAATACCCTGAAATATCATGATAAACATTTTCTTGTGCCGTATGGTGAATATTTACCGTTTTTTCAGCAATTTGGTTTTGGAAAAGCAATTGCGAGGTCAGCAGGGATTGGATTTTCTCGTGGCAAGGGAATTAAGCCGATATCAACTCGCCACGGTACATTATTACCACTGATATGCTACGAAGTGACATACTCGGGGCAGATTGGACTTGCAAATGCTATGAAAACTCACTATATTGCGAACATTACAAACGATGAATGGTTTGGACATACATCAGGTGCTTACCAACACTTCGATTCCGTCAAAATGCGAGCTGTCGAAACGGGTATCTCAATCGTGCGCGCATCAAACAATGGGTTTTCTGCGGTAATTGACCCTTACGGCAGAGTTGATTCCAAAAAAACCGAGCTTTTTACGAGAGATGTCGTCATTGCAAAAATTCCAAAAAAAATTCCAGACGAAACCCTTTTTGATATATGGGGGAATGTCCCAATTCTAACATTTGCTTTTTTTTATATCAATTTTTATGCCATCGCTTTTCTTTATGCACTACACAGGCATAAAGTTCACGGACACATTACCAGATACATAGAAAACCGTGACAAAAAAAATCTTGACCCAAAACACAAACGCAGGTTTTAATATTCTGTCAAATATGCCTGCTTTCAAAGTAAAAAGCTCTATAATTGATGAGACAATGAACATTCGCGATTCAATAATCCATCATACAAACGGCTCAGAGTATGATGGTCATGTACGATAATACAATCCATTTCCACGACAAAATTGATAATATTCATTCAAACCAAGCAATACAAAAAATGAAATCAATGGAAAACAAATATGTCGAACACATTGGTGCTATTTTAAAAAGAATCACAAAGTCACGCTAACGCTTTTAATCTTGAATTGCAAGTGAGTTTTTTGCCATGAATTCATACTCAATGCCAATTTCGATAAGTGCTAGTTGAATTTTATAGCAATTTTCTTGTGCGTTGAGCAAATCCTGTTCGCGGGTATTCAGCATGAAGAAGTCGCTATCGCCATTTTTGAAAAGGATATTCTCGGCTTGGAGTAATTTTTTTGCAATTTTTTCGTCCTCAACAGCATTGCGATGCACAGCATCAAGTTCAACAATCCTATTATATGTTGCCGTAATTTCATTTGCGATAGAATTTTCCAACAGTTGAAGCTCTTTTTTTATAACCTTCACTTTGGTTGAATTGCTTTGGAATTTTCCGTTTTGCTTGTTGTTTTCAAGTGGAATTGTTATGTTCAGTTTCACTTTGTGAAGTGTGTCGTTTTTTTCGATAGCCCCCGTGCCGTAATCCCTTGACGATTCAAAGCCAACATCAACAATTGGAAGTCGTTGATTTTTGGAGACTTTCACACTCATATCGCCCTGTTTTAAAATTGATTGTGCAATTTTGATATCAAGCCTGTGGCTTTGTGCCATTTTAATATCATTTAGATGATTTTGCGGAATGAATTTTTTTGGCTCAACAGTATGTTCAGTTGCGTCAATTATTTCCTCAACGGAAAGGGGATCTTGGTTAATATCACGCACATACATTGAAAGATTCATTGCCGCATTGAGCAACTCCCTTTGAACCGTTTCAATACCAGACTGCCTTCGAAGTATTGCTCGGCGATTTTCGTCAAGAATAATTCTTGCTTTGTCACCTCGTGCAACTTGCGTTTCCAAAGACCCCCTCCTCTCAATTGCAGCATCAAGCATTTGTTTATGAAGGTTGAGTATTTTTTGTGTATATATATACTTCCAGAACGATTTTCTAGCATCAGCCACGATCTGTTCTTCCATTAATTTTGAAGAATATCGAGAGATATCAACATCAATAGTTGCAATTTTTTTGAGGGTATTTTGGTCGTTTATCAAAAAACCACGCAAAAGCGAAAATTCAAAACCAAATATAGCACGACCATCACTTTTCGTGCTGAAATATTGATTCATTTCAGGATACTGCCCTCCGGAAGACTTTGAATATCCCGTGTAAATTTTTGCATTTGCAATTGGCAATGGCTTAATAACTTTGCTTTCAAAGTAATCTCTGCCGTCGTAATATCCTGCGGTGAATTGCTTGTAACTTGCTTCAACTTTTGAATCAAATTCGCCTTCAGCTTCTTGAAGCTTAGCTTGTGCTGTGCGAATTTTTTCCTCGTTTATGAAAATTTTTGGGTGATTTTTCCGTGCAGAATCAATAACAAATCCTTCTGTTAAGTTTTCTCGTGCAAAGCAGTTTGTTGCTAGAAAAAGTGCACAAAGAATAAGACTCAAACCTTGCACAATCATGCCTTCTCCTTCAATAAAAATTCATCGGGTTTAATAGGAAAACTGTTCATTTGTCTCCAAATTTCATATCCAATCGAAACCTTGTTCATGCTAATCCAGCCCTTAATGTTCGTGCCTTGCTTAATGTGGTTCATTTCAGGCCATGGGTCTTGGGTTGGGTCTGGAACTAATATTACACGAAACTTTCCATTGGCAGACATAGCCTGCTCAATAACCGCCACCTTTGCACCAAAAGTTCCAAGCGAAGTTGATGGCCAACCGGATATCCTTAACGCTGGCCAGCCCTCAATTTGAATGCGTGCTTTTCTGCCAATGTGAATGAGGGATATATCGTTTGGATTTACAAACATTTCAATTGCAGGACTTTTAATTGTTGGAACGAATATCGCAATGATTTCACCGGTGTAGACATATCCAGCGTTAGATTTTGCCTTAACCTGCATAATGAAACCATCTTTTGGAGCAACAACCGTTTGTGCCATTTGCCTTGAAAGCTTGACATCAGTCTGTATTAACTTCGCTTTAATTTCGCTTTCGTATCCTGCAAGTTTTTGATATTCCATCGTTGCTTTTTCGAAATCTTTTTTTGAAGAAAGCCCTTGCGCATAAAGGTTTTTTTGTCTTTCGTAATTCAATTTACCAATTTCGCTTGAAGACTTGGCGTTGTTGTATTGCGATTTAATCGAGTCAAGTTCGAAGTGTAATTTTTGCATTAATTCTGGGTCGTTATCTGTGATATCGGCAATTTTATCGCCTTTTTTCATATACTGCCCATCGCTTATATGCCACTTTGTAATCCTTCCGCTAACCAAAGTTGTTATGTCTTGAATACGGTCTTCTTGGTTGTAGGCGACAACCTTCCCAGTTCCTGCTGATGTTTGCCACCAAGGAACGAAAATTAACGCAACAATCACCAATGTTAAACAAAGTCCAATTATTTGCAGAAGTCTTTTATAAAATGGCGGTGTTGAAACTTTCTTCAACGAATTAAACTGGGTGGTATCGCCTTTGAAATGCCTGTTTGAAATATTTGTTATGAAATTTAATTTATGCGAGGCGTTGAGCAATTCATAAATTGTTTTTAGGTTCTTCGCAAATTCACCCAAATTCATGAAAATTAGGGAAAATATAATTTCCGATGCAAGAAACTGCGGAATTGTGAGATATCCACGCAAAGTAAGGACGCTACAAAGTGTTAAAAACACTGCGTTTGCAATGGCGTATAGGAAGAAAAATATAATATTTTGCTTCAAAATAATCGCAGCATACTTATGCTTCTTATGTGCGTATTCAAACAGAAGTTGGTCGATTTGGGCAATTTTTTCTTCGCCGCTTGAATGAAGTGCGTGGGCGATTTTGTATCGTGAATCAAATTCTTTTTTGCATAAAATAAGCGAGCGAAGGAAGTATCGCTTGAATATTGCAAATATTATCGCAATAAGTGCAATGTTGAAAATTAGGAATGATATGTGATAAAACGCTGTAAGAATTAATCCAATAAAAATTTGCTGAATTAATAACGATGTTGAAAACAGGAAATTCCCGACATACTTAATGATATTTTCAATTTCGGAATATGATTGAATGGAATCGATATAATTCTTTTGCTCCTTTTCACCATCAATCGGATTAAGTGCCATAAGTGCGACGGTGCTCATGAAAAATCGCTTTTCAAAATAAGCAAATGCGATAACCTGAATCACCTTCAACACGCCGTAGAATATCAAAAACGCAATAAGACACAGAATAATCGTTACAACTGGCAAAACTGAAGCATTGGCAGAAATTTGACTTGCGATGTATTGTATTGAAAGTGGCAAAAGCAAGTTAAACGCACTGGCAATTACACCGTAGATTAAAATAATGACCATTAGCGATTTTTCTCGCCTTAATAATTGCAGGCAAACCGTGGCAAAATGCCTTACAGAAAGATATCTATCACTCATAATTTCAAGCTAAACATAATGTTAATGTAATGGCACGGTGGCAAATGTCAAGTTGAAATTCAACATGCAAAATGGCTTAATAGTATGTCAATTCCGTTGTCTTTCCTTTGAAGATGCGATATGTGAAAAATGTGTACCCAATAATTACGGGAACAACAATTATTGCACCAACAAAAATTATTAGCAAAGATTCCAGCGAACTTGCTGATTCCAAAATCGTCATTTTTTCCGGAACGACGAACGGGTAAAAACTGTATGCAATTCCTTGAAAACATATTACAAATAATGCAATTGTTAATCCAAACGGTACCCAGCAGAGTTTATCGCCCTTCAATGGTAGCTTTTTTAGGAAAAACATCATATACAATATGATGGCACTTGCTAAAATTGGCAGTTGCATTAAGAAGAAAATGTTTGGTATTATGAACCATTTTGCAAAAATGCGTGGACTTACAAGTGGCGTTGCTATTGATACAATAGTCATACCGACTATTGTGCCATACAAACCAAACGATGCCCATTTTACTGCTTTTTTTTGCAATTCTCCCTCGGTTTTCATGATGAGCCAACTTGCACCAACCAAGCAATATCCAAAGCATAAACATACCCCTACAACAACGGCAAAGATGTGCGAATAAATTGAATTTTCAAAGCCTAAAATATACATTCCAAGCATGTATCCTTGTGAAAACGATGTTATGATTGAGCCTGAAATAAATGCCATATTCCACGCTTTTTTGTGACGATCCTTCGCTTTTGCACGAAAATCGAATGAAACTCCGCGTAGGATAAGTCCGCAAAGCATGATTGCAACGGGAAGATATAGCGATGTTAAAACAAGACCATAAGCCGCAGGAAATGCCACAAGTAAAAGCCCAACAGCAAGAACAAGCCAAGTTTCGTTTGCGTCCCAGAAAGGTCCAATTGAAGATACCATAACATCGCGTTCTTGGGGGTTTGCTCTTGACATTAAAATTCCAACGCCAAGGTCGTAGCCATCAAGAACAACATAAACCAAAACCGCAACCCCAAGAAGAACCATAAACGCCATTGGAAGCCATTGATATGACCAAAAATATTCCATCATAGAGATTTATTAAAATTAATTTCACGCCTTGCCATGTAAAATATAACGGAAATGAATGATATTAAAAGCACTGTGTAAAGAATTAAGTACATTGCAAGAGTTGTTCCTATCATTGAAGATGTTACATTTTGAGCAACAGCATCAACGGTTTTCAGAACTCCATAAACCAAATACGGCTGCCTGCCAATTTCAGTAACATACCAACCCGCAATTGTTGCAATCCAGCCGGAAAATGTCATTCCAACCAAAGCCCAAAGCATTATTTTTGAAACATTGCCACCTTTTCGAAGTTGAAATGCACAAATGAACGCAACAAAAAGCATTGTGAAGCCAAGCCCAACCATTATTCTGAACGCATAAAACAGCGGAGCAACAGGCGGGTGGTTTTCAAAAGAATTCACGCCTTGAATTTCGCCGTCTGCTTTGTGGGTTAGAATTAAACTTGCAACATTTGGAACTTTAATTTCCATATAGTTCCTTTGGTCTTTATCGCTTACAAGGGCGAAAAGGCGAAGATCTGCACCCTTTTCCGTTTCCCAAATGCCCTCCATTGCTGCAACTTTTGCCGGCTGGTGATGAAGAGTGTTGAGTCCGTGCATATCGCCAAGAAAAACTTGCAAAGGCATTGCAATTAATGCAAGATACACACCAAACTTCAA
>CANKQN010000007.1 GCA_947485035.1 Rickettsiales bacterium
AGCACGAGCAGAAGCAAGAGCAATAAGAATCGAAAATTTGCAACCAGACTTTGAATCTCAGTTAAATGTGCAAGACAATCAAGCTCTTATTAATACCAACGCTCATTTTCGAAGCATGATTCATGCAGACATTAGTTATAGAAAGATAACTGAAGAAAATGAAAAGAACAACAATCAACGCCAATAAAAAGCAGGGGGGAATGTCTTAAGTTTTGCTGTAAATCACAGCAATCCTTCAAGCATTTCTCTCGGTTTTGGAAGTTCCATTAAATCAAGAACCGTTCCCGCAATATGTGCAAGGCTTCCCGCCATTAATTTGTGCGGATTTTTCGAAACTAAAATTAAAGGAACAACGCCCGTTGTGTGTTGAGTGTGAATTTCTCCCGTTTTTGTATCAACCATTTCTTCCAAATTGCCGTGGTCTGCTGTAATTAGAAGTTCGTATCCATTTTCAAGAACGCATTTTTCCAAATTGCCAAGGAAAATATCAATGTGTGCCGCCGCCTGTTTTGCAGCCTCAAAATTCCCGCTATGACCAACCATATCCCCATTTGCAATGTTAATTACAATGAAATCCTGCGAATTTTCTTCAATTTTTGCAAAAAGGCGTTCTTGAAGTTCGTAAATTGACATTTCAGGTTGAAGATCGTAAGTTTTAACATTTGGAGATTGAATCAAAATTCGTTCTTCAAACTGCCCTTGCGTCTCTTTTCCGCCGTTGAAAAAAAATGTTACATGAGCATACTTTTCCGTTTCGGCAATGTGCAAATGCCTTTTCCCGTGAAGTTCAAGAACATCAACAAGCGTGTTTTGAATGTTATTTTGTTCAAAAAGAACCGTTGTTTTGCTTGCGATTGTTTTGGAGTATTGCGTCATGCAAATGATATTGGAAAACAGACTGGAATCAATTACGATTTGAGTCAACTGCCGCATGCGGTCTGCTCTAAAATTTGCAAAAAAAATTGAATCGCCAGATTTTACACCTTCAAAATTTCCAATAATACAAGGTTCGAAGAATTCATCGGAAATTTTCTGCGAATGAAAATGCTCCGTTGCTTTTTGGATATTATCAAATTTCATTGCAGAATTTCCCATTAAGGAAGCAAAATATGCCTCCGTCCTCTCAATTTTCCCGTCTCTATCCATCGCAAAAAAACGCCCTGAAATTGTTGCAATGTTAAGTCCTTTAAAATACTCAATTGTGGAGGCAAATTCATTTGGGGGAACATCTCGCCCATCGGTAATTATATGCAAAAATACGGTTTTTCCAAGACTTTCAAGAATTTTATATGCGTGAAGAATGTGCGATAAGCTTGAATGTACTCCGCCTGTGGAACACAAGCCAACCAAATGCACTGTGCGTGAAAGCGAGGTTTTTACAAGTTTTGCATCAAATTCACCGCTTTGAATTGAAAGATTTATTCGTGGAAGATCTTGATACACAACCCTGCCGCAGCCAATGGTCATGTGTCCAACTTCGGAATTTCCCATTTGCCCTTCTGGAAGACCAACTGCAATCCCTGATGTTTCAAGCTGCGTGCTGGAATAACTCCCAAGCATTCGCTGAAAATTTGGCGTTTTGCCTTGAAATATTGCGTTGTATTTATAGGTTTTATCGCCAATGCCAAAGCCGTCCAAAATGCACAAAATTGTTTTCATTGCTTTGCTATAATTTATTATATAGTGAGTAATTGTCGTTTTTCAAAAAATCAAGAAAAAGGGATTAAAAATGGCGACCTCCTGCAATGATATCCCCACAAGTGTATCACTGTAATATTACAGTATAACAAAAATACAAAAAGAAAAAAAATTGTTCTCCACTTTCCGAAGCATTGTTATCATAGACCAACTACATTATGCGAAGATAACACACCAAGGAAGCGTTGAGATGAAGTTTTTGTGGAGGAAAAAAATAAAGCTTGAAAAAAATTAATCACGCATTATTTAATTTAAAAAACACCGTATGCTTAAAGTTCTCACAATTGAAAATATAATACTTATCAAGCGAACAACTCTTCATTTTGAAGGCGGTTTGTGCGTGCTTACCGGTGAAACAGGTGCGGGGAAATCTATAATTTTGAACTCAATTTTAACGCTATTTGGAAAGGAGACAAAATCCAAAGCATTGGTTCGGCAGGGGTGTAAATATGGTGCAATTGAAGGAATTTTTGATAATGTTCCCGAAGAAACAGAAAAACTTTTAATTCAACACGCAATAACTCCTGACCGTGAACTCAAAATTAAGTGCATAATTCAAGCAAACGGTGCAATAACATCATTCATCAACAACGAACAAGTTGCTTCGGAAGTTATTAAACAAGTGGGGGAGACTTTAATTGAGGTGAACCGCCAGCATGAACAAACTTACCTAATGGAAGAAAAAAACCACATATCAATTCTTGATGACTACGCTTCTTCTGGCGAATTATTATTGAATTTAGAGGAAGTCTATCGCAAAATTCAAATATGTGAAAGAGAAATTCAAGAAACGATTACACGCAACAAACAGATTGCATTCGAGATTGACTACTTGAAGGATACTCAAAAGGAAATTAAAGAAGCAGGTGTTGGCGAAAAAGAATACGAAGAACTTCAAGACAAACGCATTCAAAACAAGAAAAAACATAGCACATTTCAAACCCTAACATCGGCATCTTCAAAGCTTGAACAAGCTTCAGTCGGCCAAGTTCTTATGAATATTCACCGCATGATTTCCCCAATCGTTGCAATGAATTTAAGTTCAAACACTGACGAAGAAAAACCACAAAACGAAATGGAAAGCCTTTCTGAAACAATTGACCGCATCTGCATTGATATTCAAGAAGTTGAAGCGGCGATTGAATCGTTAATTCAACAAAACTATATAAACATTTCCGAAATTGACCAAGACGAAGAACGCTTTTTCTTCCTGCAAGATCTTGCCAAAAAGTACAAAACACAGCCGTTTGAACTTCACCAATATTTAATTGATGTAACAAAAAAAATCGATGGCTTCAACAAAACCGAGGAATCCATTATTGAACTTACAAAGCAACAAAAAGTTTTGGAAGGACAATACTTCGAAATCGCCAAAAAATTGAGTGCACTTCGCACTTCTGCCGGCAAGGAATTGGCTGAAAAAGTTAATGAATCGCTCAAAGCTTTGCAAATGGAAGGTGCATGTTTTGATATTAACATTGAACAAAGCAAAATGCGAAAAAATGGCATTGACATCGTCTCCTTCATGATAGAAACCAACAAAAACATGGGTTTTGACCGCCTCTCCAAAATTGCATCAGGTGGGGAAATTTCCCGAATTGTTCTTGCAATTAAAGCAGCAATTGTGCATTTAAGGCAAATTCCTTGCGTAATTTTTGACGAAATCGACACTGGAATTAGTGGAAAAACAAGTGATTCCGTTGGAAAGGTTATGCTGAAACTAGCACAATCTGTTCAAATTATTGTCATAACTCACCAACCACAAGTTGCAGCGAAAGCTCACGACCACTTCCGCATAACTAAAACCAATGCCGAAAACAAAACAACAAACGCAAACGAAACCGAAACAACCGTTGAAAAACTTACAAATGACGAAAGGGTTCACGAAATTGCCCGCCTGCTTTCCGGTGCAAATGTTTCAGATGAAGCAATTTCAAATGCAAAAATTTTACTTGGGTGATATGCTGAAAAAATATTTTAAATTTGCAATAATACTTGCAATGTTCTTTCTTTGCATTCTTGCTTTCACAGATTCCACCCAGTTATTCAGCGATTTATTTAACTAAAAAAATTATGAAAACCACAAAAACTCAGCTTTTCACATTAATTTCAGTCGTAATAATTACAAGTATATTCACGCTTGGAAATATCTTCAACATTCCGGCACTGAAAAATTACAGAATGAATCTTGGTCTGGATTTACAAGGCGGGACAGATATTATTTTGAAGGTTGATACTCGTGATTATATTATTAACTACAAAAAAAACGCCATTGCTGAAATTCAAAAAGCGTTATACGAAGAAAAAGTTGGATACAAGAACTTTGAAGTGACAAAAAATTCGCCATCATTTGAAATTCGCAACGAAAAAGATGCGAAAAAAGTGAAGAAGATCCTCAAAAAAAATGCAATTGATTTCAAAAACAACGACAACATTTTCACGCTGGATATTTCTGCGGAAAATCTTGAAAAAATTCAAGCCAAAGTTGTTGAACAATCAATTGAAATTATCCGCAAAAGGGTTGATGAAATGGGCAATAAGGAAATTTCTATCCACGGTGTTGATAACGACAAAATTTCGCTTCAAATTCCCGGAAAAAACGATCCGGCTGCCATCGAAAAATTACTCAACACACAAGCAAAACTGACATTTCATCTCATGGATTCAACGCCATTCGTTTCACCGGAAAATTTTATCGCAAAAGACGGCGTTACACTTATGGGCGATGTAAATTCGGAAAATGAAAGCCAGCAAAACCCCGAACAGCAAATGCGTTATTCTGTGAAAAACGAAGTGATTATTGACGGTGCGGACCTTGAAGAAGCCTCCGCAATTATTACCCAAGAAGGGCAGGCTGCCGTTTCGTTCAGGTTCAATAAACGAGCATCACAAACATTTGCTGATGTCACATTTCAAAATATCGGCAAGCCATTTGCCATTGTTTTGGACGGCAAAGTTCTTTCAGCACCAAACATTAAAGAGCCAATAACCGGCGGTTCTGGTGTAATTTCAGGATCGTTTGATGCAAAAACCGCAAACGAGCTTGCACTCTTGCTTCGTGCTGGAGCACTTCCCGCAAAAATTGAAATTGTGCAACAGCAAAATATCAGTGCAACTTTGGGGCGTGAATCGATTGATATGGCGGTGAAATCTATGATTTTTGGAGTGATTTTAGTCTGTGTCTACATGTTTTATCGCTATAAATTCCTTGCAATAACAGCCATTGCATCACTTGTTGTGAACATGCTTTGCGTAATAGCATTTCTTTCAATTTTTGGCTCAACCCTAACATTGCCTGGAATTGCCGGACTAATTTTAACAGTTGGAATGGCGGTTGATGGCAATATTATCATTTTCGAAAATATCAGGTCGCTACAACGGGTGTTACATCGTGAAGATGTCTATGATGAAGGATTTGCAAAGGCAACTCCTGCAATTGTAGACGCAAACATCACAACCATTCTGGGTGCCGTTATGCTTTACGAATTTGGATTTGGTGTAATTCGTGGCTTTGCATTGACGCTCATTATTGGTGTGATATTCTCGATTTTTTCCTCTTTGTATGTCACAAAAATTTTGATGGGAATGAAACAGTTCAAGCCTACAAAGTGAATTTCACACAGCGATTTTTGCACATTGACTTGGGCGGTTTTGAATATTTGACAACACTACACCACAAGTTTTTCCAGCTTTGTCACGAATTGGAATGGCAAAATTCCAACGACCATATCGTGTTCTGCGAATTTTTCCACCTTGCGTTCAAGGTTATCGTTGCGAATTATGCCAAGCACATTCATTTTGATATCCAAAATTTTTGCAACTTCAAGACCATTTAAAGCCGAAGATTTTGCGACGGTGAACGCACAAATGCTGTAAGCTCCATCGCAAATTGTCTTTTGTTTTATTGAACTTTTTTCACCAATATAGTTCAAAATTTGTGAAATTGTGATATCGCGAGTGTTAATGATATTGCTCATGGCAAGGTCTTGGAAAACATCATAATAGTTGTGTTCGTCAATAAGTGTGAAACATTCGACAATACCAAGGTTTTTTGCGATCAAACTTGTAAAAAGATTTGTTTCGTCTCTGCCTGAAACGCTAATGATTGCATCAACATTGCCGCATTCTTGAATAACTTCTCTTTCTTGCATATTGCCATGAATTACCAGTGAGGAATTGAGGTTGTCGCTGAGGAAATTGCACCGATCTTCGTCTTTTTCAATAATTGTAACATTAAAATGGTGATTTTGCAAAATTTGGGCGATGTGAAATCCGATTTCACCACATCCGCATATTACAATATTTTTCAGGCGAGAGTTATGCCCATTTAGCGAGCGAATGATCGTCGCGATATCTTTATTTTCCGTTAAAATGTATATTTCATCGCCTTTTTGGATTATTGTCTCATTTTTTATGCAAATCACCTGTTCATTTCTGCGAATAAAACACATTGAGAAATCTTCAATATCAGCAATTTCCAGCTGTTTTTTGATATCACACACGGTTTTATCTTCAAGATTCAACCCCGCAATAATCGAAATGATGCTGTATTTTCCTTGATCAACAGGGAAGTTGTTTTCAATGCCTGTATTTCCAAGCATTTCAACGATGTGTTTTGCAACGGCAATTTCGGGCGAAATTATGTGATCAATCGCAATAACGGATTTGTTATAAATGTGCGGAAGCCATTTGCGTTGGATATACATTGGTGAGCGTATGCGGGCAATTTTCATTTTCACGCCAAACAATGTTGAGGCAATGTGCGAGGTCAGCATGTTCACTTCGTCAGATTTTGTCACACAGATAATCATATCGGCGTAAATTGCACCAGCAAGATCAAGAACCTCTGGTGATGATGAAACTCCACAAATTGTTTGAACATCAAGGTTTCGTGCAATTGAAAGGTTTTTATCAATTGAATCAATAATTGTTATATCGTTATCTGTGTTGAGCAAAAGCTGTTTTGCAACAGCTATGCCAACCTTGCCCGCACCGCAAATAATGATTTTCATATATTATTCTTCAAATGAACGCTGGAAATCTTCACGAAGCAGTTCGTCAATTATGTAATCGCACCTGCCTTCTTCCATAATTTCAACAATTTTGTAAAGCGTAAGGTTAATTCTGTGGTCGGTAATTCTTCCTTGTGGGAAGTTGTATGTGCGAATACGTTCGCTGCGGTCTCCTGATCCAACCTGACTTTTCCTTGCTTCCGATGAAATTTTGTCACGCTCCTCCAAAAGACGATCATAAATTCTTGCACGAAGAATTTTCATGCCTTTTTCGCGGTTTTGAATTTGTGAACGACCGTCCTGACAATTCACCACAATTCCTGTTGGAAGGTGGGTAATTCTAACTGCAGATTCCGTAACATTGACATGTTGTCCACCTGCTCCCGATGAACGAAATACATCAATTTTAATGTCCTTCTGCTCAATATTAACATCAACATCTTCGGCTTCGGGCATAACGGCAACAGTCACGGCACTTGTGTGAATTCGACCAGAGTTTTCAGTTTCTGGAACTCTTTGCACGCGGTGTACTCCAGATTCAAACTTCATTTTCAAGAAGACATCTCTCCCTGAAAACGATGTAATTATCTCCTTATATCCACCAATATCATTTGATGAAATTGAAATTGGTTCAATTTTCCAGCCTTGGTTTTCCGCGTATTTCAAATACATTTTGTAAAGATTCGCCACAAACAAAGCCGCTTCGTCGCCGCCTGTTCCAGCTCTAATTTCAAGGATAGCATTCTTTTTGTCATCCGCAGATTTTGGCATTAAAAGCATTTTGAGACTTTCGTCAATTTGCTCAACTTCTCCTTTTATTCGTTGAATTTCGCCTTCTGCCATTTCACGCATGTCATGGTCGGTTAACAATTCCCTTGCACCAAGTTCTTCGCCGATCAACTCCTCCCTTTTTTTGGCAACATCAACAATTTCTTCAATTTCGGCACGCTCTTTGGAAAGTTGAATCATTTCGTCCGGTTGAAGTTCAATGTTTGAAAGCTTTGTTTCAATTTCGGCGAATTTATCGATAAATTTTTGTAACTTGCCTTGAAGTTTTGTGTTATTCATTTCAGTCTGTAAATGTTGTTTTTATTGATGTAGTAAAAGATTTCGTTATGGATAAATGAATGTTTTACATTTGCAAGGTTCATTTTTGTGAAACCCAAATGCGTGCCTTCTTGAAAATCCACTGCCTCAATTCCGCTTTGAGTTCCAACCAAAAGGCGATACCCGTCGTCATGGTTTGCAATTGTGAGGAATTTCACATGCGATTTTGGAAATTTCAGAGATGTAATCCATTTTGCTTCGCCGGTTGAAATGTTCATACAGACCAATTTTTGTGTTTTTGTTTCAAAAAAAATGATGTAATTGCCGGAAATTAGCGCTGAATCTATCAGCAAATTTTTGTTCCAAAGTGAAGTGCCGTGCTTTATATTAAAAGCATAAACGCCATTGAGGTGAGATATCAGTATGGTGTCGTTTGAAGTATAAATCTCTTTCACAAGGTTGATATCAAACATTGAGGCGGTATCCTCGTTTGCAAAGGATGACTGTCCAATCACTGCTTGTTTTGCAATGTTGAAAATGATAAATTCCGAATTTCCCGATGAAAAAATAATGTTCCCATTTGCGATTTTGGGCTTGTAAAGGTTGTGCAGAGTGATATCTTGCTGGGGAAGAATTTGTGCCATTTGCACCTGTTTTTTTACGACATTTAAAATAACCAAAACGCCTTCCGTCGTTGTTGCGTAGCAGTTTTCATTTGCACATGCAAAACTTGAACTTAGAGTGAAAACCTGTTGTGCGTGTTTGTTTTTAAGCTTTTCTCTTATGCGTGAAAGCAAGTTTTTAGGTCTTTGTTCGATGGCGAATTGTGCATCCGTAAGACCAACTCTGCCAGACCAAACCGTTGCAAGTGTATCAGATTTTAAAACTTCAAATGTACCTTTTGTGTTGAATATCAAGATAAAATCTCGTTGAATTTCAAGCATTGGGTTAATGATTTTGTGTGATTTTGAGGTTTTTTTCGCAAGGTTATTCAATGAAGTTGCCGTAATCTTGTTATTTGTTGCGGTGAATATTACATTGTCATAATTCTCGATTGATTTGATTGAAAATCCAATTCGTGACAGACTTTTCGTTCCATTTGTGATGTTTGCAGTTTGTGTGTTTTCATCGACTTGAAACGGACTATCTTTGAGGCCAAAGTCCATTGTAATTTCGCCCGTTGGAAGGATATCCAGTGCTTTTGAAGTATCGTATTTTGAACGACAGCTGGCAAAAAACAACAAAATGGCGATGAATATGTTCATTTGAGCAAACCAAGGTTCGTAAGTTCATCGTCAATTTCTTGCATAAGCGTTGCACTTGGTTCACAAATTGGCAGGCGATATTCCAATTCACAAAAGCCCAGCTTGTGCATAGCATATTTAATTGGCATTGGATTTGATTCCACAAAAAGCAGTCGAATTAGATTGAAATATTTCAAATATTTCGCCATACATTCTTTTAAATCTCCACTTTCTGCTAGACTTACAATTGTCTTAAATTCACGAGGAATTATGTTGCTTACCACGGAAACAACGCCGTTGCCGCCTGAAAGAACGAAGTGCGGAGTGGTTTGGTCGTCGCCTGTAAAGAATTTAAATGAGCTGGAGAAGTTGCGAAATGCGAACTGTTCGTCTGAAAGACGCGCAAAAGAGCCGGTGGCATCTTTAATTGCAACAATGTTTTTGCATTCAGTGGCAATTCTTAAAAGTGTTTGGGGTTGAACATCTGCGATTGTTCTGCCAGGAACGTTGTAAAGAATTATTGGGGTTTTTGAGTTTGTGGATATCGTTTGAAAATGCCGGAAAATGCCTTCTTGACTTGGTTTTGAGTAAGCTGGTGGCGTTACAAGGAAGAAATCAGGTTGAACTTCCAACGCATTTTGCTTGACAAGAACTTCCGCGGTTGAACCTTGACTTATACCAATTGTGATTTGAATTTTCCCCTTCCAATTTTTAAGAACACGGTGTGCAGATTCAACAAATTCTTCATGCGTAACCGTAGGAGCTTCGCCAGTTGTGCCGTGTAAAATCACACCATCAACGCCGTTTTCATATTGAAATGATATTAGTTTCTCAAGGTTTGTGTAGTCAATTTTACCATCTTTAAATGGCATAATAATTGCCGTGTGCACTTCTGAGTTTGGTTTCATTTTTTCTAAAACAATGTTATGTTAAGCATTTTGAAGAGGATCTCTATTATAAAAAAAGCAGGTATAACAAGGATATATCCGTCAAAACGGTCAAGAACTCCGCCGTGACCTGGGATAAGATTGCTAGAATCCTTCACGCCATTCTGTCTTTTGAAACGCGATTCAAGGATATCACCAATTTGAGAGAGGATTGTCAAAACTGCAACTATCCAGAAGTAAAGACTTATTTGAACCTTGCATCCAAGAAGGTAGTATAGTGGAAACGAAAGGGCAATTGTGCAGATAATTCCACCAAAAAAGCCCTCAATTGTTTTACCAGGTGATATTGTCGGGCAAAGTTTATGTCTTCCAATTGCTTTACCGATGAAATAGGCTGTGGTATCAAAACATGCAATTGCAAATGATATAAACACAATTTTATTCAGACCAAATGGGGATTCCCTTGTGATATAAAGCCCGATAAATTCCAGCATAATGAATATTAGTGTTAAGCGTTTTGGCGTTTTTATTATTGTTACATACTCCGAAACAACCAAAACACAAAGGCATAGAATCATAATAACAAAAGGATTTCCGCCGAAAAATATTGGAAGACCAATGAGGGCTATCATTACAATTCCAAATACAACCCTTTTGTTTAATTCGTTATTTTTTTTTGTATAATTGACAACTTGCGATAATATTCCCATTGTTTTTATTTATAAATTGGAAATTGTTTGCACAAATCCTTCACTTCTTGCCCAATTTTTGCGATGTTTTCCTCGGTATCATTTCGCAGAATATCGGTTATCCAAAGACCAATCTGCACAAATTCTTTTTCACCAAAACCACGAGTCGTTCCACAAGCAGAACCAAGGCGAATACCAGATGTTACGAATGGGGAGTTGGGGTCGTTTGGTATGGCGTTTTTATTACAAATTAAATGTGCTTTTTCAAGCAGTTTTTCTGCTTCTTTTCCTGTGATGTTATACGGCGTTAAATCGACAACCATAAGGTGTGAATCTGTGCCGCCCGTAACAAGGTTTAAGCCTTGTTCAACAAGTGTTTTTGCAAGAATTTTTGCATTTGAAATAACATTTTTTGCGTACTCTTGAAAAGAAGGTTCAAGAGCTTCACCAAAAGCAACAGCCTTTGCCGCAATCACATGCATTAGGGGTCCACCAATTGAACCCGGAAAAACCGCAGAATTGATTTGTTTTGTGAATTTTTCGTCATTCCAAAGAATTACACCACCGCGTGGACCACGAAGGGTTTTGTGCGTTGTTGATGTTACAACATGTGCGTGTTCTAGTGGATTTGGATATTGTCCGCCGGCGATTAATCCCGCAACATGTGCCATATCAACCAATAAAATTGCCCCGCATTTATCCGCAATTTCACGAAAGCGTTTCCAGTCCAAAATGCGTGAATAGGCAGAAGTTCCTGCGACTATCATTTTTGGTTTAACTTCCAAAGCTTGTTTTTCAAGAGCATCGTAATCGATTAACCCATTTTCATTTGTGCGGTAATCAACGGCGTTGAAATATTGACCAGACTGCGTCATTTTTGCACCATGCGTGAGGTGTCCTCCGCAATCAAGAGCAAGCCCCATTATGGTATCGTTTGGTTTTAAGAAGGCAAAATAAACACATTGATTCGCCGTTGCACCGGAATGCGGTTGAACATTTGCGAAGTTTGCTCCAAAAAGTTGTTTCAAGCGTTCAATTGCAAGAGTTTCAACAGTATCAGCATTTTCACAGCCCCCGTAATATCTTTTTCCTGAATATCCTTCCGCGTATTTATTCGTGAAAACTGAACCTTGTGCCTCCATTACAGCCTTGGAAACAATGTTTTCTGAGGCTATCAGTTCAATGCCGTCCTCTTGACGAATTTTTTCCGATGCTATTGCATTGAAGACCTGAATGTCTATTTCCTTAAGAATTCCGTTTGTATGAACTTGATTTTGTGGCATAGAACTTTGAAAAGTTATGAAAAGTTCAAAAAGCGGGAAAATATAAATGTCAAATAAATTTAGTTATTTCATTTCAACAATAATTTCCCTTGAAAATTAAATTTGAATTATTTAGAGTTCCCATCTAATTAATCATATCGATATGACAAACCCCTTCAAATATATATATATATATCGCTAACAATTCTTGCCTCTTGTTCATTTCTAGATAACAAAGGTCCACAGCCTTCCGTTGTTCACGAAAGAGCAGATCTTCCAAACAAAGTTGAAAAACTTATAATATTCCCAACCACAGATTTCCAAGGTAAAGACACACCTTCCTCAAAAGCAGTTGACGCTTCCGTTAACATTGCGTGGGCGAAGTTTTACGGAAAAAATTCAGTCATTCCAGCAGGTTTAATTGTTAAAAAAGTGATTGATTCCACAGGTGGAGATTCCTACGGTAAATTCATCGCAACGCTTGATAATGTTAGTGCAATTGAACAAATTACACAAAATACCAAAATTAAGGAGATTTTGCAAGGCGTGACTGCACAAATTACCAAGCAAACTGGTGTTAAAACCAACTTCCACCTTGCACTTGCAATAATTTCAGGCGGTGAAGCTGAATATAACAGCGGACAGCCGGTTTTCCTGCACATTGGTATGTTTGATGTTTCAAATCTTACATGGAAAATTATTACCAAAATTGAAATTAAAAAAGGCGGCAGCCCACTTTCAAATTGGAAAATAGATTCCCAACTTGCAATCAAAAACAGCTTCAAGTTTTTGGAGTTTATCAAAACAGAAGGTGCAAAATCTGATTCCCAAGCGGTTTCTAAATAAACACATTTTTCACTATTTTTCACCCATAGTTCTTAAATTGTGGGTGAAAAGTTATTTTCCTCAACTTTCCCTTGAAAATTAAGTTTTTGTTATTAAATGATTTAATACATTATATTATTACCGTTTTTGAATTTTAGTTTATGTCCAAAGACCTCTACGCAATTTTAGGCGTAACAAAAAGTGCCAGCACAGAAGAAATTAAAAAAGCATACAGAAAAATTGCGATGAAATATCACCCTGATCGCAATCCACATAATAAAGAAGCAGAAGCAAGGTTCAAAGAAGCAGCTGAAGCTTATGAAACTCTTTCAAACCCTGAAAAAAAGCAACATTACGATACCTATGGAACAACGGAAGGTCAAGGCGGCGGTTTTGGCGGTGGGCAGGGCGGCGGTTCGCCATTTGGCGGCGGAGGCTTTGAGGATATTTTCAACCAATTCTTCGGTGGTGGAGGCGGCGGATCGCCATTTGGTGGAGGCGGCGGACAGAGGCGTCGTTCAATGTCAGCAGATGGTTCAGATTTACAATTCTCGCTTTCTATCACACTTGAAGAAGCACACACAGGCGTTACAAAAAAAGTTTCGTTCAATGGAAATGTTGCGTGCAAACCTTGCAATGGAATTGGAGGTTCTGGCGTAAACAATTGCGGAACTTGCAGAGGTTCTGGGGTTGTTCGCCAACAACGAGGCTTCTTCATTACAGAATCAACTTGTCCGTCGTGTCATGGAAATGGACAGACAATTTCCAACAAATGCAAAGAATGTGATGGTGAAGGACGCAAAGTTGCAAACCGCACAATTGAAGTTAAAGTTACGGCAGGAATTAAAGATGGGCAAAAAATTCTGCTTCAAAAACAAGGAGATGCCGGTGCTCGTGGTGGTGATGTAGGCGATCTATACATCCTTGTTGGCATTCAAAAACACAAACTTTTCACACGCATTGAAAACGATATTCATTTCAACATAACAATTCCATTTGCTGATGCAATTCTTGGTACAGAACTTGAAGTGCCAACAATTGACGGCAAATACGAAAAAGTCTCAGTTCCCGCCGGAACACAAGCAGATTCCGAAGTTGTTGTGAAGGGTAGGGGTATGAACCGTTTGAATGCGGCTGGTAATCGTGGCAATATGGTTTTGAGGACAAAAATTGAAACACCTGTAAATTTAAGTAAAAAACAAAAACAGTTAATTGAGGAATTCAAGGCGGAATCTAGCGATAAAAACAGCCCAAATTCACAAGGATTTTTTGACAAAGTTAAGGGATTCTTTTCATGAAAAAAATCATTCTGCTCAAGATAATCTTCCTCGTTTGCCTTATACAATTGAGGGCGAATTCTCAGGATTATGACCGTGTGAAGGAATTGCAACATTATTCCACAACTCACAATCTTCGTAAGGAGGAAATTCGCAATATGATGCAAAAACAACCGTTTGTTATTGACGTTATCTTAGGTGATGAGAAATCCAGTGGTATGGGTTTTTTTATTGAAGGGGAAGGGCTTGCGATGACAAGCCACCATGTTGTTTCAGGCGGTGATAGCATTCTTGCAGCAATTGATGGAATGTTGTATCAGGTGGAAATTGTTGGATTTGATGAAGTTCTTGATGTTGCGGTTTTGAAAATAAAGAATGTACATTCTCACTCTCTTCAATTTGCAAAGAGCGATCCATCATTGCAAACGAAAATCACAATTCCTGAAAAGCGTTCGCATGTTTCCGGCAAAGTTGTTCAGGTTTTAGGCAACAGCTTCATTGCGGATGTTGAAATTATGCAGGGGGCTTCTGGTTCGCCAGTTTTCTGCGGAGAAGCTATATGCGGAGTTGTGACATCGTTTCAAAAACAAACCGGCAATGCAATTGCAACGAAAATTTCCAAAATTGCAAAAAATCTTGAAAAAATGACATCAGGGGAAAATTTTAAGAAAAAAAAGTTCGATTTTTATGTAATGGATTTGCAAAAATACGATTCCATCAGTCTTGACACTGGTTCGCATCAGAAAAATCTTGGTGTTTTGATAACCCATTCAATAGATGAAAACTTTCACACTTGGGACATCATAACTGCCATAAACACACAAAAAGTTTCCAATGTTGGCGATTTGCAAGCAATAACGGGAGGCATTTACGCAAACGAAGAAGTTACATTCACGGTTATGCGTGGAAAGGAGACGATTACGGTTGTAATTCCATAAGAGTTTTTTCCAAAATTTCACCTGCTTTCTGAACATGCTGTTCTTGAATAATTAACGGAGGAAGTAATCTTAAAACATTATTTCGTGCCGGCATTGTTAAAAGCTTATTGGCAAAAAGTTTATCCGCAAGGTTTTTCACAGCAAATGATTCATGTAACATGAAGCCCGTCATCAGACCAAATCCGCGAATTTCCTTGATTACACGCGGGAATTTTGCCATTAAATTGTTCAACATTGTGTTGATGTTTCCAGATTGTGTTTGAACATTTTTAAGGAAGTCTTGGTTGGCAATTTCAGTGCAAACTGTGTTCACAACTGCCATTGCAAGAGGATTTCCCCCAAATGTTGTTCCATGCGAACCAACGGTTATTACGCCTTGTGTTGATTTTGCAAACAAAGTTGCACCAACTGGGAAGCCACCGCCAATTCCTTTGGCCATAGCAATAATATCCGGTTGAATTTCTGCCCACTGAAATGCGTTGAATTTACCAGTTCTGCCTGCTCCGCATTGAACTTCGTCCAAAATTAATAAAATTCCTTTTTCTTTTGCAAGGTTTGAAAGTTCTTTCATATATTCCCAGCCTGCGAATTTCAAACCTCCTTCGCCTTGAATTGGTTCGACTAAAATGCCCGCAGTTCTTTCATTAATTGCATTGCGAATTGCCTCAATGTTGCCATATTCAACCTGTGAAAAGCCTTCAAGTTTTGGGTAAAATCCTTTAAGATAAGCATCTTCACCTGCAGCAGAAATGTTTGCGATGCTTCTTCCGTGAAACGAACCTTTACATGTTATGATTTCGTATTTTTCCTCGCCTTTATCTTGAAAAAATTTGCGTGCCATTTTAATTGCACCTTCAACCGCTTCCGAACCTGAATTGCAAAAGAAAACATTTTCCATACCAGTTGCATGGCATAAAGTTTGTGCACAATTATCCATTTCGCGACTGTAAAAAACATTGGAAATGTGCCACATTTTGCGTGATTGCTCGTTTATTGCAGTTATCATTTTTTCGTGAGAATATCCAAGAGAATTTACCGCAACACCTGCTAGAAAATCAAGATATTCATCGCCATTTGTTGCATAAAGATTAACCCCAACGCCATGCGAAAATTCAACTTGTGTTCTTGAATGGGAGTTGACTATGTGTTTATGCTGTGTCATATTTGTATTCATTAATTTTTTGATTCCTGCAATTGTGCAAGCCAAGCTTTATTTGCCTCTTCAATGCACTGGCTTGACGTAACAGAAGTGTTCATTTCTTTTTGCTTGCTAACGTGAATTTTCCAAACATTTTGAATTATCGTTTTGCGAACATCGTCACCAACTGTTTTGAACGACTTTATTGAAGTGTAAAAATTTTCAGACATTGCCTCACGCTGGTTATCTGCGAGGTTGTAACAAGTGTTGTTGTCGTAAGTTTTTGCAGTTTCGCTTAGTGGGCAAGTAAAAAATGTGGTGTAGTCCTTTTTTGCATTTCCTTCAAGATATTGTTCTGCAAGACCATCACACACTTTTTCAACCGCTTGAACGCACGAATTTGGGCAGGGTCTTGTTAGGCATTGTGAAATATAACATTTCAATGGTTCGACGGTGTTATCGATTTCTGTAAGTGATTGAAATTGTGAGTTAATTGCCTGAATATGTTTTGCAATCAACCCTGAAGGTGATGTTATTGCATTTGGTATGTTCAATGTCTGCAATTGTTTTGTTATATTTCCATAACAAGTTTTGCGAAATGCACTTGATGCAATTGTTGATGCCTTTGCAGCGGGGTCCATGGGAATTGATGTGCCACCGCTTTGTTTGAAAAGCATGTATGCGACTATGGAGTTTTTCCATGCCATGTCGTCGAAGTCTGCGTGTGCACATTTACACAGTTGCGGGAAAATTTCATTGTATA
>CANKQN010000008.1 GCA_947485035.1 Rickettsiales bacterium
ATACTTTTAGGAGCAGTTGGCGGACCAAAATGGGAAGGTCTTGATTACTCAATTCGTCCGGAGCGTGGACTTCTAGGCATTCGCAGCGAACTTGGGCTTTTTGCGAATTTGCGTCCTGCTAAAGTGTTTGATTCACTTGTAAATGCCTCAACTTTAAAGCCTGAAATTATCGAAGGTCTTGATATTCTAATTATCCGTGAACTAACGGGCGGAATTTATTTTGGTCAACCTCGTGGTGTGGAAACCCTTCCAAACGGCGAAAAAAAAGGAACAAACACGGCAACTTACACAACAAGCGAAATTAAACGCATTGCACAAGTTGCCTTTGAATGTGCGAAAATTCGTGGGAAAAAAGTTTGCTCGGTTGACAAAGCAAATGTTTTGGAAGTTACGGAACTTTGGCGTGAAACAGTTGCACAATTACACGCGGAAAAATATGCAGAAATTGAACTTTCGAATATGTATGTTGATAACGCCGCAATGCAATTAATTCGCAGACCAAAACAGTTTGATGTTATTCTTACAAGCAACCTTTTTGGCGACATCCTTTCTGATGCTGCCTCAATGCTAACAGGTTCAATTGGAATGTTGCCGTCGGCGTCTCTTGGGGAAGTTAACCCAAAAACAGGCAAAAGATTCGCATTATACGAACCAATTCATGGGTCTGCTCCGGATATTGCCGGTCGTGGAATTGCAAATCCACTTGCAACAATTGCATCGGTTGAAATGATGCTTCGCACCTCGTTCAGCCTTGAAAAAGAAGCAGATGCAGTTCAAAATGCAATTCAAAAAACGCTTGAAAAAGGAGTCGTTACGGCGGATATTGCAAACGCAGGACAGAAAACCTACTCAACAAGCGAAGTTGGTAATTGTGTTGTTGAAAATATTTAGAAAATAGAATTTTTAGTTGCAAGTGTAGTATTGTAAAAATTATTGTACTTGCAACAATGTTACACAATTAATGCGTATGAATAGTAATCTTTACATTGTGTTGCAATGAAAGAACCAGATTTCGTTTCAATAACTTTGCCAATTGGAATGTTTTCTGTGAATTTCCCTTCAGATGATGCAGTTAGAATTGTTTCGTTTTCCTCAATTTCAAATTGGTGAATTTCATCGAACGAAACAAAACGCATTTTATAAGGATCTCCGTGAATCATTCCAAAAATTTTTGTGTTTTGAGTATAAACCGGCATACGGAAGTTGGGGTCTTGATGTGTCAAAATATAATAATTATTTCCATCTTTTTTGAATACCCTTCCAATAAGGCAGTCTTTATTGAAAACGAGGCTGTTCAACGGAATGTTTTCGTTGGTTTTGAAATAAATTTGGCGTGAATTTTCTGCGGATATAAAATATAATAACTTAACAACATATTTCACAGGAAAAAGTTCTTGCATGTTTTGAAGTGGTTGTAAAATATTTATAAGTTCGGCGTTTGCGTGCCGAAGTTTTGTTCGTTCTTGAAGAATATCATCGGCTTGAAGAAAAAATTGTAGTCTTTCCTCTTGGGTTTTGCGATATGTCACAAAGTCCACGCAGTAAGATATCACGCCATACATAAGGTTTTGAAGTCCTTGCGCTGGGTTCAATTCGGCATGTTCAATGAATGTTTTGTTGATATCAATTGTTTTGTCGTGAATATTTTTATGGTTTATCAGTATATATACTGTGACAAAACATAGTAGTATATTGCGAATGAGCGATAGGCGATTGTGAGTTTTATGGTTCATATCAAATCAGGTTTTTGTACTTTTCAATAACATCTTGCGATGGCGTTTTATTATTTTCAATAAGTTTTATTATATTTGCAAAATTTTTATGTTTCGCATTAAAAAGTGCGAGTTCATTTGTTATAAACGATTGATTTAAATTTAGAGTGTAGCTTGCTTCAAATACTTGTATTACCGCTTTTTTTGAGCCAACCTTAACAAACATCAGGTTCTTTGCCATGTCAGCGTTTAATTGGAAGAATGTTTTGACAAAATAATTCGAACATGTTCCTTCGGAAAACAGGCGGATATCAAAGTATATGAAAGTATCTGGGTATCGATAAATTTGCCTTTGCTCGAATGCAAGTGGAATGTTTGCTCGCATAATAACACTGACAAGCTTCAATTTATACTCACGCAGAATGTGTGTTATTGACTGTTGTAAAATTACCGTTGGATTAAATACATCAAACGATCTATCAATTTTAATTATATCATAAGCTTGTGCTTTGTGAAGGTTGAATACCAGAGTGTAAAAGGTAAAAATTCCTCCAAGCTTTGGTTCAAGCCCACCAATGTGAACGGATACAAACTTGTTTTTAAAAAGGAAAACATCTTTTTCAGCAAGGAAATTATTTTCAAGTGCGAAATCTAGTGTTGGTGAAACAATTGTGTCTTCCGCCTTTAATTTTAACTGTTCGAATGTGAAATCTGGCTGAATATTTGCGATGAAAGTGCGAATATCTTCTTGCATCCTCTCTTGTTTTGGAATTTTATTTTCGCTACACACATGAAGAGCAAGCGTCGTGAAGAACATTTCAAAGCCTTTTTTGTCAAATTTCAAAAGGTTCAACATGTTCACTTCGGGAACTTTGAAATACATGCCGTGCTTTAATTTATTCAGACCAATGGAAGAGTAATTCAGGTCAACACACAAAACTCCGTTCATTTGAGTGTGAAGAATCATTGTGTTTATTGATGCGTTCAGTGCTTCGCTTTGAATGCCGTGGGCAAGAATATGTGAGGATTTTTTGTTCACGAACGGTGAAAAGCTGTAATACTTTTGATGAACACTTGCAAGCGGAAGGAATGGTATTAATTGCATATCTTTCGAGCCTTCAAATATCATACTTTTCGAGAGCAAAAATTGACCTGCGTGTTCAATTGTGCCATACTCAAACCGATTACAAAATGTTGAATTGGCAGGCATACTGGCATAAAATGCTTGTTCAAGATTGATATCTTCAAGAATTGCAACCACTCCAATTTTATGCAAACATTGTGCAAGTTCGCTAACTTTCACCATCAATTTTTCAACGCTATCGGAATGAAGTATGATATTTGTTTGCATCGTAATTGGCAAATCGTCCGCAATAATTTTATTCCAACCGCATTTTTCTGCGATGTCGTTATCACGAATTGATTGCGTAATTTTGGATTGATATTCAAATAGTGCGGATATTGCCTCCTTTGGTGCTGAATGAATTGTTTGGGCTATTGCAAATGCATGGTTGAGCGTGAAAATTTTGATCAACTGGTGGGCGTCTGCTACTGGGAAATCTTTCACTGTAAAGCAGGCGATGTGCGTTGTAATTTTTTTGCTAACTATGCCGTCTTCGGGTTTAATTGTAAGGGTTAGGTAGTTTTTCTCCCTTTTAATCAAAAGAGGACGCATTTGTTCGGCAATTTCCATGTTTGAAAGGGAAACTTGTGCATGTTGACCGTAGACTATGCGGTGTAGAAACGAGCTTTGTTCTGAAATTAACTTCCCATTATGCTCGTATGCTTTTAAAATTCGGGGATTATGCAACGAGATATCCTCAATAAAATCTTCAACAATTGCGTTTAATCGTTTGGAAGATCGTTCAATTTCCACAAGAAATGTGCTTTCAAATAAAAGATTTGCAAGATTTTGCTTGGAAACTTGATATCCTTGTGTTGATATTGTTATGAAAAATTCCTGTGAGTATTCTTTTTGAGGGTATACCCCATTGACATAAGACGATTTGATGTATTGAACAAGGTTTGCACTTGTAATAGGACGAGACTTTGCATAAATTCCGTGAATGTTGATAACAACATTTTGTGCATATATTTTTTTTATTGCACGAAGAATGTCGTCTTGAAATGAAATGGCAAGTTCGGAATTTATGGCAATTGTTTTGCTTAATAACCCTGATTGCGAAATGATTGTTTGTTCGTCTATTTGTGCGGAAAATGGCAGGAAGTATGATTCGAATTTGGTTTCAATTGTTTCCTTTTGCATACATAAAATCAAGATTTCTACTTTTGGAAAGTTTTTTTTATTTTTTCCAGTGTTTTTTTATTATGTTCACTATGTTCACTTTCAGTGCGTTGCAGTTTCACAAGATAACTTATGCTGTCTCTTTCTTGGTTAATTTTCATTGATGAAAAAATTGAGCTTGCAAGGTTCAAACTTTTTTGCGTTTCTTCATGTTTAACTTGAAGTTCGTGCTTTTGTTCGTCAAGTTCTTGCGAAAGAAGAATGCTTATTTTGCGAAGAATGATTGAGTTCTTGGCTTTTTGTAAAACATTACGGATGCGTGGTGGAAACTGGGAAATATCGAGGTCTAAATTACCAGACGAAATCATTTTTAGTGCCTTTTTGACAATTATTTTTTCAAGACGAATTATGCGGGAAATTAATGCTCTGCGTTGTTGTGGAGATATTCTTTTCCCGTCCTTTTGCAAGAACCGCATCAGTGAACGATATTCCTTTACCAAAGATTCCATTTGTTATAATATTGGCTTTTGTGTGTTTTCTGAATGTGTTTCATTCGATATATTTTGTGCGTATTTCATGTGTGCTTTGGCAAGAAAATATGATGTAATTGGGGAAAGTAAGATAACGAAAAAAATGCAGAAAATCATTTTCAGTTCGGCAAGTCCTTCGTGTAAAATGAGTGAAAGCAAAGCAAGTGGAATGCATACAACTTCAATTATTGTGACAAAATGAAGCATTTGAAGTGGATTTTTTGTCTTTAAAATACCTATCGAGCAAGTCAACAAAAGCAAGGTGGCTATTGATATTGGCAGCATTTTCACAATTGCAATAAGAACCAACATTGATATTTATATTAAATAAAGTGAATATATTATGAAAAATAAAAAAAACAATTGCAAGTTAATATTTTTATTTCTATGCTGTGAAAGTCTTTTTTGCTGTCGTATGAAACGCCTGTTATGCTGTATTTTCTTGATGTTCGTTTCTTGTAATAACAATCAAATTACAAACCCTATGAGTGCATCGCAATACAACTCTTCAAGCAATCCTGTAAAACCAATCTCTGCAATGTATGATGCCTACAAACCTAACACTTCAATCAAAGGTTTGAATGTTTCGCATGCACAGCCGATGCAATACTCCGATCAACCGCCAGTCTGCTTAACATCTTGCGTGAAAAAAACTCTACACATTTCAATTTTACCAATGACGGCAAGCAGTCCCACCGTTATCACTGAAATTCAAAATGCCTTAACAATGGTGAAATTTACCGGAAATTATGAAAAATATACTGTAAATATTATTGAAGGAACTGATTTCGCTCTCAGGTCACTGCAATCAACAGTTCAAGATATTATCGTTGGTCCATTTAATGAAAAAGATGTTATTGCGGTTCAACATCAAGTTGGAACAAGTGGTGTTAAAACTCCAATTGCTTCACTTGCTTCGAAAAATCTGTCAGGCGGAGGTCTCTACAATTTTGGTTATCGTGCGGAAGTTGGCGTTATGAGTATTATTGATTTTGCAAAAAATCGTGGTTATAAAACGCTTGCTATGTTGTCTTCAAACAATGAAATTGGCGGAAGTAATTATAAAATGTTTTCATCGATTGCAAAGCAGAACAAGATTGATGTTTTAAGCGTAGAATTTTACGAACCAAATGTTGAAGATGTCTCAAAGTATATATCGCGATTGAAATCCGCTGCCGTTCAAGCGTATTATCAAAACATTCGCACCAGCAAAATTCAAAAGGACGACTTCAATTTCACAAAAGACATAATAGCAACGGAAGGCGAAATTGTTACGCATGTTTCTGGCGAAAAATTCCACAAACAACACGTAAGAATTGATGCAATAATTCTAGACACTTCATCAAAGGATTTCTTCAAAATATATTCAGCAATCGCCTCCGATTCCATACTAAGTCAAATTCCTTTAATTGGCTCTCCACGGGTTGCAGATGGTATAATTGAAATGCTAATTTCAGGCGGAGAAAGTATTTCTCAGGAAATATTCTTTCCTTCAAACTTTGAAACATATCGTGATTATTATGAAGTTTATAAAAATACATTTAATCAATCGCCAACAAGGTTTTCGGCAACAATTTATGAAACAATTCAGTATTTACTAACAGTTCACCAAGTGCAAGAAATTGATGCGATGCGTGGTGTTGCGATGAGTAAAATTTCCACAATTGATGGAGTGAACGGCAAGATGGTTCCAGATATTGATGGCAGGACAATTCGCCGAATCGTTGATATTTATTCTTTTAAAGACGGAGTAGTTAAGCGCGTTGATTCTCAAGTTGACAGACTTGAAAACCCACCGATAATGCAATAATTTTTTTCGCAAAACAAAGCTTATGATAACATTTTCTGGAATTCAGCCAACGGGCGTTTTACATATTGGGAATTACTTTGGGGCAATTAAAAACTGGAAAAATTTACTTACTCAAAACCAAGTTGATATCTTCATTTTCTCAATTGTTGACCTTCACGCCATAACACTTTTTCAAAATCCACAGGCGTTGCGTCAAAGCATCTTAGAAACATTTGCAATGTATATTGCCTGCGGCATTGAAGGGCAAAATGTGAATGTTTTTCAGCAATCTTCGGTGAAAGAGCATAGCGAACTTGCATGGATTCTTTCGTGCAATGTTCAAATTGGACACCTTGACAGAATGACGCAATATAAAGACAAAACGAGGAACAACCAAGAGCGTGCCTGCGTTGGATTGTATTCCTATCCGGTTTTAATGGCGGCAGATATTCTACTTTACAACACGGATATTGTTCCCGTTGGAAACGACCAGATTCAACACATTGAACTTGCACGGGATATTGCACAATCATTTAACACGAAATATGGCGAAATTTTTACAATTCCAAAGCCAAAGCTGACTGAAAACCCCGCCGTGCAAAGGGTTATGTCTTTGCGTGATGGCACAAAAAAAATGAGCAAATCTGACGAATCAGATTTTTCACGGATTAATCTTGTTGACTCACCTGAATTGATTATGCAAAAAATTAAAAAGGCAAAAACTGGCGAAGTTGATTCGCCGGAAGTTAAAAACCTTTTTGGCATTTACGAGGCTTGCACGGGTGCAAAACCACAACATGATATTGCAAGCAGCTCTTCTGCGTTCAAAAACGACCTTGCACAGGCAATCATTGCTGAACTTACTCCAATTCAAGAAAAATTTCATACACTTATGCAAAATCAAGAATATCTTTTGTCTCAATTGCAAAAAAATGGGCAAGAGCTTTCGCAAATGGCATCGCAAAACTTGCAAAAAGTTCAACACGCAATTGGTTTGAGGTGGTAAATGATTTACCACGATTTTCCACAAATTCCGTTGCAAAATTTTTTATGCTTTGATATTGGCACAAAAAAAACAGGCGTTGCAAATAACTTTGCAAATAACAACATTGCATTTCCAATTGAAACAATTCCAACGCAGGATATCCTTGAAAAAATTGTATTTTTAAACAAAAATCACAGCTTTGCCGTGGTTGTTGGTCTGCCAATGGCGTATAATGATGGTGAATCCTTCTTTTTCATAACAAATTTTGTCAACTTTCTGCAAAAATATTTGCCAAAAATTGATTTCATATTCTGGGACGAAACTGGTTCAAGCGATGTCGTGAGGAAGTCTCATAAATTTGGGCGAAAGGGTTATAGTAAAAAATTTCACGAAAGTTACGATATGAAGTCTGCATCCGTTATTTTGAGTGATTTTATTGTATCGTGTTTTTGAGTGATTTTCTTGACAAACAAAAAGTTGAAATTACATTGTAAAAAAGTAACGCATTATAATGAAAAAACGATACAGGTCTAGCAATCTTCCACTTGTCAAACTTTTTCCAAGCGTGATAACACTTGCAACCATATTTTTTGGAACTCTTGCGGTTTATCATTCAATGATGATGCACTGGGAAAAGGCGTGCTTTTTTATCATTATGGCAGCGATTTTTGATGTTCTTGACGGTCGTTTCGCGCGAATTTTGAATGCTCAAAGTGATTTTGGTGCAAATCTGGATTCCCTATGCGATTTTGCAAACTACACAATTTTTCCTTCAATTATAATATACAACTGGTCGCTTTGGAATCACGGACTTGCTGGGTGGTCGGCAGTTATGATATCATCGCTCTGCGGGGCAATTCGTCTGGCACGCTTCAATGTAAGCGATTCCGCCGTATCTCACCCAATAAAAAAGATGTTTTTTATTGGAATACCATCGCCCGCAGCTGGAATTTTAATTTTGCTGCCGCTGCTAATTTCGCTCAGTTTTGATATTGCAAAAATACAATATCCCCCGTTTTATGTCTATGAAATATACATTGCAATAATTTCAATTTTAATGATTACAACCATTCCCACACTTTCGCTGAAATACTTGAAAATTCCACGCAAATATACTCCAATCGTTCTTGTAATTGTTGGCTTTATTCTAATCTCATTCGTAATATTCAAACTTCAGGCCGTTGTTTTGTATGCAGTTTGTTATTTGCTACTGATGCCAATTGTTTTATGGAAATATTCTTCAATGATGGCAAATCACCGTAAAAATCACAAAGATTCTACCGATGAGGAATAAAATCGGCGTTTATATTCACTTTCCATACTGTGAAAAAAAATGCCCATATTGCGATTTCAACAGCCATGTAACGAAAAAAATTGAACACGAACGCTTCCTTGAAGCTTATAAAAAAGATTTTGACCATCATTTTGCTCAACTTTCACAAAAGCCAGAACTTGAAAGCATATTTTTTGGCGGAGGAACGCCATCACTTATGGAGTCGTTCGTTGTTGAAGGAATTATTGACTACATCAAAAACAGGTTTCGTGAAAATGGAAATGTGATTTCTCCACAGTTTGAGGTTACTCTTGAAGCAAATCCTTCATCGTTTGAGGTTGAAAAATTTCGTGATTTTAAAGTGGCAGGTGTTAATAGAATTTCTATTGGCGTACAATCTTTTATTTCAGAGGATTTGCAAAAACTTGGAAGAGTTCATAATAAAACGCAAGCAATTGATGCAATTTTGCACGCAAGCAAAATTTTTGACCGCGTTTCGTTTGACCTAATTTACGCAAGAGAGGGGCAATTGATTCAAAATTGGCGTGATGAACTCAACTTTGCCTTGCACAAATTCAATCCAAGCCATATTTCACTTTACAGCCTGACCATTGAAAAAGGAACGGAATTTTTTAAAATGCAAAGCGATGGAAAGCTTTCAATTCCGAAAAATCAGGAGGAATTCTACGATACAACAAACGAAATTTGTGCTGAATTTGGGTTGAATCGCTACGAAATTTCAAATTATGCGAAGGAAAATTACGAATGCAAACACAATATTCTTTACTGGCAAATGGGGGAGTATATTGGCATTGGTGCAGGTTCCCATGGCAGGATTAATACCACAAACGGCAGAATTGCAACGATGAACTTTAATGCTCCGGAAAAATATCTGCTTTCGATTGAAAAAAATGGAAATGCGTTGCAAATTAATGAAGTTATTGATGCAAAAACAATAGCGACGGAACAAATCACAACAGGACTTCGCACAATATACGGCTTTGAAACTTATAATATTGAGCAATTTTTGACTATGGAAAAGGTAAAAATTCTTGAACAAGAGGGATTGATAACTCACACAAATGACCGAATTATCCCAACAAACAAAGGTCTTTCATTGTGCGATGGCATTGCAAAATTTATCTTCAGAAATCAACCCTTATAAAAAAACAAAACGGTATATCCAACAATTAGTGCAGGGAAAATTCCGTAAAATGTGGCAAGAAGTGCTTTTTTTGGTTGCATTGCAATTGCCGGCATAAGGGAATCGCCGTCGTTTGAGATTGTGTTTGCAACCTGTGCTGCAAAGGGAATTAAGCCGTTGACATAAAATGTTGTCAATATAATTTGTGGACCACAACCCGGAATGAAGCCAATAACAGTTGCTGCAATCGGAACATAGTAAATGTTTGAGCTTATAAAGCTTGCGACATCAAACTGCATAATTGCAAACATTGCTTTATATCCAATCATGCCGATAAAAATCCACGCAATAATAAACGAAGTTTCAATAATAACCTTGTTGACTGTTCCATGTGTGCATGTTTTACATTCGGTTTCGCTACACGAATGGTGAGGATTTTTCCAAACCCAAAGAAGAAGCGTTAATGCAATGCCAATATATGCGAACGGTTTTTGAACGGACTGCGATACAACTTCAGGAAAAAAGTGAAACACGCCATTTATTGCGAATAAAATTACCCAAATTGCCGTTATAAACATTGGAAGATTGCTTTTTTTTGCGGGAATTGCGGCAAGTCCTTCCCTTGGTTTTGCAAATTTTTCTTTTGTGAAGAAATCGACCAAATACCCCGTGATTATTGCTGTTGTTGTGCAAATAATGAATAAAATGAATGCCATAAATGGCTTTTTTTGAATAAGAATAATTGCGGCATCGCCGGAACCTGCTATTAACGTTGCAACCATTGAACCAAATGTTACATAGCCTTTTGAATAGTTTGTTACAACAATAATTGCACCACCACAACCGGGTAGGGCTCCTAAAAGGGAGGATATTGGTACTTGAAGTTTTTGGTGACTTTTAAGGAATCGCACAAGTGAATTTTGTGTGTAGTGTTCGAAAAAGTACATTATGAAAAGTGTGATTGTGACGAAAACCCCAACTGCGATGTAGCTGTCGTAAATTGATTCATACACAAGTTCTTGCTGATTGCGTAGCAGAAGTGCGAATGTGAGAATTATGAGGATTTTTATTCCGTAGTCTTTGAAAAGTTTTAACATACTTCGTTCAAGTGATATATAATATCATATATCACTTATTGAATTGTCAAGTGATAGGAGAAATTTTTTTTAACAAACTGCTTCCATGAAAAATAACAGCCACACTGAACACGATTCTAACTTATACAAATAGTATGAACAATGTAAACAATATCGGTGAACTTAACACAACTTTAAGTGAAATTAGACAAGTTAACGATCAACTGCAGCAACAACAAGCACAAAAAGGTGCGGTTGACCCTTTGACTCAAGCAAAATTTCAAAAACTTGAACAAAGACTTGCCGTTCTTGAAGGAAGGGGTGGGGCAACTTCTTCAAATGGAAATGAAGTTTCGTTTGGTATTGACGCAAACGCACAGTATCGCAATGCTTTCATGCAATATGTTTTGAAGGGCGAAACGGCGGCAATGAATCAACTTCCGCAAAAACCTCAACTAAACGATGCTGGCTTTGCTGTTGCACAATCAATGGAGAGTATGATTTCAGAGCAAGTTAATGCACTTTCAACAATTCGTAAAATTGCAAGTGTAACACAAGTTTCGTCAGATTCCCTCGACCTTGCAATTGAAAACAACGGCAGTAAGGCTTCATGGGGTGAACCAACTTCAACAACTTCTGTTTTGAAAAAGTACATTAAGGCTTATGATGTTATTGCTCAACCAAAAGTAACTGGTAAGCTTTTAGAAGATTCTGAAATTGATGTTGAAGGGTATATTGCACGCAAAATTGCGGAATCTTTTGCAATGGCGGAAGATGAAGCTTTTATAACCGGTGATGGCAGTTCGAAGCCAAGGGGCATGTTGACTCTTGTAAATGGCAATGATGCAGGTTCAATTCAGCAAATTTCAGGTGCAATTTCATTTGAAAAACTTATGGAATTGACGGCGTCTCTTGATACATTCTATTCAGCGGAAACTTCTTATTTGATGAATAAATCTGTTGAATCACAAGTGCGTTTTTTGAAAGATACAAACGACCATTATATTTGGAGGCCATCGCAAAAACAAGGTGACCAAAACACAATCTTGGGCGTTCCTGTTTTCACAACTAATTATATGCCAAACCAAACAGGCAAAGCTTCAATTTTATTTGGAAACTTTAAACAAGGTTACCAAATTGTTGAAAGAGTAGGGGTGAACCTTCTTCGCGATCCCTTCACAGAAAAGCCTTTTGTGAAGTTTTACACTCTTCGCAGAGTTGGTGGCGATGTTATTGATGGTCGTGCTTTAAAAGCTTTAATTCAAGCTTAATTTTGTTAGTTTTTGTGGTATAATTTAAAATTTATACCACAAAATTTTAAACAAAAATTCCAATTAATGCACCCATGTTCCAAAATTGTTGAGCGAGCAACTTCTTATGTTCCAAATCTGTTACCGTGTTTTTGATATCCTTTGGCATGGCGTGCATTATTGCTAGATATTTTGAAATATTTATATTTGACATAAGGGCTTCTTTGGCATTTTGTGGAATTTCGTCAATTTTCACATTTTGTTTTTTTTCAATTAATGATTCAAAATCCGTCAATGATTTTTCAAATTTTGTAATGTTAAGCTTTGCCGTTTCAAGGGAATGGGTGTTGAAATCAAGAGGTTTGCGGTAATGAGTTGCAAGCAAGCAAAGGCGAAGTGCAAGGGGGTTGCAGTCTTTGAAAGCGTCTCGAACTGTAAGAAAATTCCCTAATGATTTTGACATTTTTTCCCCATTAACCTTCAAAAACCCGTTATGAACCCAGTATTTTGCAAATTTTGAACCCTTTTTTGCACAAACGGATTGGGCAATCTCATTTTCGTGATGCGGGAATTGTAAGTCAATTCCGCCGCCGTGAATATCAAAGTTTTCGCCTAAAAGTGTTGTACTCATTGCCGAACATTCAATGTGCCAGCCGGGTCTTCCAAAGCCAAATTCTGTTTGAAATCCGTATTCATTTTCCGGAACAGATTTCCACAAAACGAAATCTTCCGGTGCGTGTTTGTGCTCTTTAACTTCAATTCTTGCTCCGGCGATTAAATCTTCCAGTTTTTTGTTCGAAAGCTTGCCGTATTCTTGATATTTGCTAACAGAAAACAGCCATTCACCATCAGATTCATACGCAAAACCATTTGTGTGAAGTTCCTTAATTAGTGCGACAATTTGTAAAATATATTCCGTTGCTTTTGGTTCATGTGTTGGTTTAAGGCAGTTTAATGCGGCAAGATCTTCGTGAAAAGCTTTGGTAATTCGCTGTGAAAGCTTTTCGCAAGTCGTGTTTTCAAGGGTTGCACGGGCAATAATTTTGTCGTCGACATCTGTAATGTTTCGAACATAAGTCACTTCATTATACATTGAACGGAAAAGGCGAAAGAGGAGGTCATAAAATACATTTGACCTTGCATTGCCAATGTGGGGAATGTCATAAACCGTGGGACCACAAGCATACATTGAAATTTTCCCTTCATTGAGTGGAATAATTTCTTCTTCTTTGCCTGAAAGTGTGTTGAATAGTGTAATGTTTTGCATGGTGAGTGATATATATTCGCATTAATAAAAAATGCATGGGAATTGTCAAGAAATTAATAGTCAAAATTATATGATCAATGTTAAATTGCCATACGCGAAAACCCTTGGTCAATCAAAATTGAGCTACACTGTGAGTTCATTTCAAGAATTTTCTGCTTCAAACTTTTTTCAATCAAATGAATGCAAACGCCAAAATATGAGTCACGAACTCGTTCTTCGTGTACGGTTGGGTGTGGAAATCTTATGCCTGTTTTCACATAGCATATCACCTTGTTAGCACTGTGTTCTGATAGCACGATTCCGGTCGTTTTGTTTGTACATTCTTTGAATGCAACGATAGCATTTGAACATTTGGCATAATCTTTGCTTTTAAGGCAGTCAAGTCTGTTGCGTTGACTAAGAAGCTCTTCGTAATATGTTAAATTCTTGATAGAAGCATCGGTTTTTGTGTTGCCTTGAAGAATTTGCACAATTTTGACATCAATGGTGGTATATGGTCGTTTTGCAATTGTTTCTTCTGTTAATTTTGTTCGCATGGCTTGCGTTAAACAGTTGTTGAATTCAAGGGAATCTCGCTGATTAAGTTCGTTAAAGCCCATGTCTTGACATATTTTCTTCATTGCTTTTGTGGAAATTTCCATTTCTTCGGACATAACACTATAATCACGGGAATATCCTTTTATGCGGTCGGCGGCTTCATCTTGGTCAGCAGGAAGGGCAATTGCGTATTGTGGTGAAATTGAATTTCGATATCTTTCGTGAATCAATTCAAGGTTGGATTTCAAAAGCTCACTTTTGTTTTTTTTGCGGTGAACTCTTTCGTCTCTTTCTTCGATAGCAGATTGTTCGTGAACATATTGTGATTCAATTCCACTCAAAGCATAGCCATTGTCTTCAATAACCTCACCTTTGTAGTTCGTATTGTTCAAACTTTCAGAACCCTGAACCTGAAAAATCAACAAAGTGGCAAATGTTATAATTGTGCAAAAAAGCCTCATATCAATTTTTAAGAACGAGCTTCACGCATAATTTTTTTCTGTAAAAGTAATAACCCATGTAAAAGAGCTTCCGCCGTTGGCGGACACCCCGGAACATATATATCGACAGGAATTATGCGATCGCAACCACGAACAACCGAATAGGAATAGTGATAATATCCTCCACCATTTGCACAAGAACCCATTGATATTACATACTTTGGGTTGGACATTTGGTCATAGACTTTTCTTAACGCCGGTGCCATTTTATTTGTTAAAGTTCCAGCCACAATCATAACATCAGACTGCCTTGGCGACGGACGAAAAACGGCGCCGTAGCGGTCGAAATCGTATCTTGCAGAAGCTGTTTGCATCATTTCAACAGCACAGCAAGCAAGACCGAATGTCATTGGCCAAAGCGAACCGGAGCGTGCAATTGCAACGATTTCATCAAATTTAGCGATGAAATATCCCTTGTTTTGCATTTGCTCTTGTGCAGTTTTGAAGAAAATATCAAGGTTTTTATTGGAGGAGAGATCTAGAATTTTCCTGTTAGACATTTCGCAAAATATTGTTTTATCAATCATTTTTGCAAGGAAAAATAAAAAATCAAGGAAAATAACAGTGTTTTTTACTTTGTGTATTAAAAACCAAACAGAGTTCCTTGTTGTGAAATGATATTTTATGTTTGTGAAGTTGGTTTTTGTTGTTTAATTTTTTATTTTTGTTATACTGTACTAGTACAGTGATACACCTGTGAGAGTGAAGGTTTCACGAAATAACATCTTTCACACCATCAAGGAAGAGTTCGGTTAAGTGGAAAATTCGCCAAATTTTAATTTGATACGCAAGCCAAAAAACCAAAGCAAAAAGGGAAATGATTGCAATAAAAACCATTATTTTTGGAAGTGAACCGCCAATTTGGGGTTTAAGTTTCTTTTCAATTCCTGCAATTTTTTTTATTCTTTTGTGAATATTTGTTGCCGTTGAGAAGAGCTTGTAATCTGCTTTTTCAGTGAAACTTAGTGCTTTTGCAACTATTTTTCCGCCAACAATTTCTGAAGCCTTTTCATCGCAATATGAATCATCAATTCCAGCGGTAATGCTTGTGATTACTTTGTATATCACCACAAGGAAAATGTTGATGCATTCTAAAATAAATGAAATGCCTTTGTTTGCAAAATTGCAAATTTTCTGCAATGCAACGCCCACAACGGGGATTATGCTAAGCGCCTTGCCAAACAGCTTGAAGAATAGGGAGTTTGTCCATTTTGTAAGCTTTGTTACCGATGTATTTATTTCAAAAACGGCTTGAACCAAATGGTGACCTTCGGTTAAAATGATTGCTTGCCGTGCAATTAGCCCTTTGAAAACCTCTTGAAATTCTTCGTCAGTTTGGCATTTCATTCGCAGGGAATCAAGGGCTCCCGTTGTTACGCAAATGAAGCTTTTACCAATAGATGCAACGGTGTAGGCTTTTTCTTGAATATCGGGCGATATTAACAAGTTTGTGGTTGGAATGCGAAATGTTGTTTTAATTTCCTCAAATGGTTTGTGGCAAATTTTACCATACCTCATACTAAATTTATAGCCCTTCAATTTACTTGTTTTGGAAAAAACTGTAAAGCCAAAAAGGATATCAAGAACAATGTACAGGCACAAAATAAAGCTTATACAAAAAAGCACAACTTCAATTCCAAAAATGAATAAATTGAAGTGAGTAATCTGTATGCCGTCGTAAAGAAACAGCAGTATAAGCAACACTGCGGGTAAAATGCCTGCTACAACATTAATAATCATCAGCAGAAA